>JAZOVL010000075.1:0-4704 GCA_045658685.1 Pilosibacter sp. | reverse complement strand
AGCATATGGACATGATCAGGCATTAAATTTCCCTCTAATATTTCGACTCCTTTGTAATTAAAGAACTGCCCTCCTCCTGCCTCTGCTTGATAACTTCTTCACAATAGTCTGAATATTAAAAACGCGATGATTTAAAAGCGGAAAATGTGGGAAGATAGGTGGAAATTGTACATTGGTTTTACATTTTATTTACACTTTGTTCATGAATTGTTCATATGTGTTTTTTATACTAAATGTACAAAGACAAAGAAGTTTTTGTTAATGAATTAGACAAATTGCACATAGATTTTTCATAATTGCCCCGGTTGTCGCGACCGGGGTCTCCTCATTTTATCTCCTGATATCCCCTGTTTTTTGAACGAAAATCATCATACCAAAAACAAAAAGACCGAAACTGCTATTTTAAAATATCAGTTTCGATCTTCCTATTAACCAAGAATCAATCTCGCTGCGCCGTAAATACCTGCATCGTTTCCGAGCTCTGCCAGAACAACTTTTGCCTTCTGTGTGGACATCGGAGACATAACATCATGGTACTTCTGGATCATCTCTGTCAGAAATGTTCCTGCTTTGGATACACCACCACCGATGATATATGCCTGTGGATCAACTACCATGGTAATGCTTGCCATTGCCCATCCTAAGTAGCGCATTGCTTTGTTAATTGCAGCAAATGCAAGCTCATCACCTGCTTTTGCCGCATCAAGAACATCTTTTGCTGTGATGGTTTCGACTTCACGAAGTGTGGACGGTGTCTCTTCTGTTGCAAGCATTCTTGCAGCTATGCGAGCAATACCTGTCGCAGACGCTGCCTGCTCAAGGCAACCGTAACCGCCACAGTTACACGGTTCTTTTTCATCATCCATAACATGCATATGACCAATCTCACCAGCTACACCTTTTACGCCAGGCCAGATCTGCTCGTTAAGGATGATACCGCCGCCAACGCCTGTACCAAGAGTAACCATTACGAGGTTTTTATATCCTCTTCCGCCACCCTGCCACATCTCACCAAGAGCTGCAACATTGGCATCATTACCGCTCTTAACCGGCATTCCGAGAAGAGCACTTAATTCTTCCTGCGGATTTCCTGCTTTCCAGCCAAGATTTACACAAAACGGAATACGTCCGTCCGGTTCTACCGGACCCGGAAGTCCCATGCCTGCTCCTACAAAGTCAGACTGCGGCATATTCCACACTGCAGTTTTTTCTTTGATAGATGCAGCAATATCTTCAAGGATATATGTTCCATTTTCCTCTTTTCTTGTCGGAATTTCCCATTTTTCAAGGAGTGTTCCCTCTGTTGTAAATATGCCGATTTTTACGGTTGTTCCTCCAATATCAATGCCGATACATTTCTGACTCATCTTATGTTCCTCTCTTAATCTTTAAGTAATTATTTTAACTTTAATTCTTTCATCACTTCTCCGCCTGCAACAATCATAGAATTCATATGTTTCTTGCTTTCGCGGATACAAGAAATCGCAAAATCTAACTGATCATTAAACTTTAAGTTTCCGTCCATGTTGTAGACTCTGCAAGATTCCTCATTATACAGGAAAATCTTTTCTCCATCGATCTTCACATCTGTATAATCATAATCAAAGTCAAACGATACCTTCTGTTCACCGTTTGTTTCATATACATCCAGACGATATGGATTTCCGGATGGATTTTCCACCACGACCGCCGCGTATTTGTCGGAGTAGCAAATACTCTCAATCTCTTCCTCGACCGGAACAGAAATTACATTTACGTCCGGAATCACATCTTTCACAGAAATAAATGTCAGACCTTTGTCCGAAAATGCGCAAACCGTCTCATCGTTCAAGTAGCGTACTCTTGCAACCATCTTGTCATCAAATTCCTCTTCGAAACCGCCCACAAAACGGTTATTTACGTTCTTTCCGATTTCTGAAAAATCATAAAAGACAACTTTATTCTTTAATGCACCATTTGTCATGTACATGACAGACATAACAATCTGCTGTCCATCCGGAGATAATGCAAGGTCTACCGGATATCCGTCACCGGAAAGAAGCATTTTAATATTGATGCCAAGCTCGTCTCCATCCTTTTTGAAATAGAAGATGTAGCTGGCAGTGCTGTCTTCTACCACCGCCGCTGTAACACCTTTGGCAGACACAACCGCTTTTGTGATTGGGAGTTGTGTCTTTGCAACACCAGTGCATCCCGTTGTATTGCAGATATAAATATCATTTCCTTGCTGATCTGCAATAATCACATAGTCTCCGTTTACATTAATTATCGGAGTTTTCATTTCATAGCTCTGTGTCCAGACATTTTTTCCTGAGGCGTCTATGTAAGTTGCACCGTCCTTGGTATATTTAATCATATTTTCGCCAAAATAGGCAAATTTAACAAATCCGGTATCACTTACATTTTTATTTGCCGCTCCGGCTTCCACTCCACTTTCTTCGCTGGTTGCAACATCATCCGATTGAGTCGTACTCGGATCCACATATCGCATTGCCTGCTCCCAGGTTACCTCATATTCTGTATATTCATATTCTTTTTGATAACGGTAAAAGCAAAATACTGCGATCGCCATAAACATTGCCACAAACAAAAAAATTATCAGTTGCTTTTTTCGTCTGCCGCTTTGATACTGACGAATCACTTCCTCGCTGTCTTCTTCCTCCTCATAGGAAACCGGACGGTTTTGATTTGGAATCTGAACGATATTGCTGCGAAGCTGTCGCTTTTTACTCTCTCTATCCATTGATCGCATATCACTCATATTTTTTCTCCCGAAAAAGCCCATATATGGTTTAGTATACACCCTTTCAGCTATTTATGGAAGAATTAATTTTTGACCGGCCAAAATTCGATCCACATTTTTCAGTTGGTTCAAACGACAGATTTCTGTCAGATGTTCCAGACTGTTATACTTCTTCCAGCAGATACCATATAATGTTTCTCCCTCTCCAACAGTATAAATCAGATAACCATTGGCTGCAGCCGCTTCGTAATCAATCTTCGTCAATTGATCCTCAAACGCATCTCCTTGTCCATCACCCTTATCCATACCAACAAATCTCGGATTTGATTCTTGTTCCTCTTCTTGTATCTCTGCTGCAGTTGAACTTGCATTTTCCTGATCCATCGACGATGTATATAGCTCTTCGTTCTCACTGTTTATGGTTTCAGCAACTATTGTCTCTCCGGTTTCTCCGGTTGCAGATTCGGTCAGAAATACCTTTCCCGCCACTTCCTCAATGATAAATTCATCCTCTTGTGTTTCCTGGTATTTGTCCCAACTTTCTACATTTGCAGGCAATACAGAGGCCAGTACACTCTCCATCTTTTGCATTTTTGTGTAGTTATTAACCAGCACAACGCCTCCGGCTAATACAGCAACTGCCAAAACACCACACAGCATTCCCATGGCATTTAAAGTTCGTCTTTGTGCAGATACCTGATCTTTCTTCATTGTCAACCGCGAACGAAAATCACGGATAACGGTTTCCTGCGATGAGGATTCCACTCGTCTCACATCTTTTCTGGTAATCATATAGTCCTGCATCATTTGATTTCGCTCATAATAGATACAGTGACCTTTTAATCGGTAAAAACCATCTTCTGATGTTATGTAAACAGATTCCTCTCCTTCTAACCCATGATTTAAGTACATCAGTTGATTTTTTCCAGCGAAATACTGACTATGCTGCTTCCAATAATTCAGTGGACTTAGCTGGCTTCCAGAATTTCCACATAAAAACCAGCCTTGGATCGTCCTTTTTGGAAATGTATCCTCTATACGCTGATAAGCTTTTTTCCACGTACTTTCTGAAAGCAGAACTTTTTCCCCGTCCGTTTCCACTTCTTCCATCTCCATAGCTCCGTCTATAAAAATGTACGGTACTCCATCATAATATTCTACATTTCCCAGTAATAATCCAACACGCATCGTCTGCTTTCCAACCGGATATAATCGTTTCAGGTACGTATTTACATAATCCTCCATATAAAATCGGGCGATCGGATCAGTTTCTCCCATCTGACGAATGTTTTTTGGTAATTTTGGAAATGGATTGTATAATTCTCCCATGCTGTCACCTCACTATATTTTCGGCAGCCATAACCATCCTTCGGTCAGTTGCCTCCTTTTTATTCTCACGAGAGTATAGCATGGCTCATTTGCAAATCTTGTCAAAGTGACGAGGCTTCCGAAAGAAAGTTATCGACAGTTTTCCCGATAACATTCATGCCCAGAAGAATACTCTTGCTAATACAGTCTGCCAAACGCATGACCACAGAGAGACGAACACTTTGCAGCATAAACGGATCTCCGTCCTTTGACGCGCTGACAATCCCGGTAATAAACATATCACCTACCGCGTCCAGATTTTTTCTTACTCCCAGCCCTGGTCTCAAAGGACCTCTTCCCATTGTCACATAACCAATATGCTCCACGTTCCCGACAGAAGCGTCCACTGCCACAATAATAGAATCTGAATATATTTTTTCTGCACGTTTCACACTATATTCCAAGTTTAAAGCATGTACCGGATGATCTAGCGTTCCGATCACCCTGGCATTTTTTATTCCTGACTCGTTCAATTTGTATCCTATTAAAGGCCCAAGACTATCTCCAGTAGACCGATCTGTTCCAATACACAAAAACAATACATTCGATTACTTATGCTGCTTCATTTCATCCAGTAACATGTTTAAAAAACG
>JAZOVL010000074.1:0-9235 GCA_045658685.1 Pilosibacter sp. | reverse complement strand
GTCCAGAGGAGTTCTGGACATAAAATATATAGTAGATGAGGCTTTTAACCTGTATTTACGGAAAGGCGGATTTATGAAAAAGGTAATTTATCTTGACAATGCGGCCACAACAAAGGTGCGTCCGGAGGTTGTGGAGGCGATGCTCCCATATTATACGGAGTATTACGGAAATCCATCTTCTGTGTACGAGTTTTCCACACCGTGCAAGAAGGCAATGGCCCATACAAGAGAAGTGATCGCAAATGCTCTTGGAGCAAAAACAGAAGAGATTTATTTTACAAACGGCGGAACAGAGTCCGACAACTGGGCGCTGAAAGCAGCCGCTGAGGCGTATGCTTCCAAGGGTAAACACATTATTACAACAACGATTGAACATCACGCAATTCTCCACACAGCAGAGTATCTGGAGAAAAACGGATATGAGGTAACTTATGTTCCGGTTGATGAGAACGGTGCAGTAGATCTGGAGGCGTTAAAGAATGCAATCCGTCCGGACACTATCTTAATCTCCGTGATGTTTGCAAATAATGAGATCGGTACGATCCAGCCGGTGAAACAGATCGGTGAGATCGCGAAAGAGAATGGAATTTTATTCCACACAGACGCGGTTCAGGCGTTTGGTCACGAACCGATCAACGTAGATGAGTATCACATTGATATGCTCAGTGCCAGTGCACACAAGCTCCATGGCCCGAAGGGCGTTGGTTTCCTCTATATCAGAAAGGGACTGAAGCTGCGTTCCTTTATCCACGGTGGTGCACAGGAGAGAAAGCGCCGTGCAGGTACAGAAAATGTTCCGGGTATTGTTGGCCTTGGAAAATGCGTTGAACTTGCTATGGCTTCTATGGAAGAGACAAAGAAGAAAGAAACAGAACTTCGCGATTACATGATTGAGCGTGTACTGAGCGAGATCCCGTATACAAGACTCAATGGTCACCGCACTCAGAGATTGTCCAACAATGCAAACTTTGCATTCCAGTTTATTGAGGGTGAATCTCTGTTAATTATGTTAGATATGGCAGGAATCTGTGGTTCCTCCGGTTCTGCATGTACATCCGGCTCCCTGGATCCATCCCACGTATTACTGGCGATCGGACTTCCGCACGAGATCGCTCATGGTTCCCTTCGTCTCACATTAAGTGATGAGACAACAAAAGAAGAAATCGACTATACGATCGATAACTTAAAAGGAATCGTGGAAAGACTCCGCTCCATGTCCCCGCTTTATGAGGACTTTGTAAAGAGCAGAGAGAAAAAAGATATTTAGACTTTAATATAGAAGGAGACAAAAGTATGTATTCAGAGAAAGTGATGGATCATTTCCAGAATCCGAGAAACGTTGGTGAAATTGAGGGTGCCAGTGGTGTTGGTACAGTTGGAAACGCAAAATGTGGCGATATCATGAGAATTTACCTGGATATCGATGATGAAACTCGCGTGATCAAAGATTGCAAATTCAAAACATTCGGCTGTGGAGCTGCAGTTGCGACAAGCAGCATGGCCACTGAGTTGGTGATCGGAAAGACAATCGAAGAGGCAATGAAGGTTACAAACAAGGCTGTTATGGAAGCACTTGACGGACTTCCGCCGGTAAAAGTACATTGTTCCCTTTTAGCGGAAGAAGCAATTCATTCCGCGCTCTGGGATTATGCAGAGAAAAAAGGAATCCAGATTGAAGGCTTAGAGAAACCGAAGTCTGATATCAGCGAGCACGAAGAGGACGAGGAATATTAATTCTATGGCAAAAAAGGTAGTAGTGGGCATGTCCGGCGGCGTCGATTCTTCGGTTGCCGCCTGCCTTTTAAAAGAACAGGGATACGATGTCATCGGTGTTACCATGCAGATCTGGCAGGAAGAAGATCCGGAGCAGGTCGAGGAGAACGGCGGTTGTTGTGGACTTAGCGCTGTGGATGATGCGAGACGGGTAGCCTGGTCATTGGGGATTCCCTACTATGTGATGAACTTCAGAAAAGAGTTCAAAGAATCTGTTATGGATTATTTTGTGGACGAATATCTTCACGGTCATACACCGAACCCGTGTATTGCGTGTAACCGTTATGTGAAATGGGAAGCGCTTTTAGAGCGCAGCATGGAAATCGGTGCGGATTATATTGCTACCGGTCATTATGCGCGTGTGATGCAGCTCCCAAATGGAAGATATACGATTCAAAATTCCGTGACAGCAGCAAAAGATCAGACATATGCTCTGTACAATCTGACGCAGGAGCAGCTGAGCCGGACTTTGATGCCTGTGGGTGCTTATACAAAGGAGGAGATCCGTCAGATCGCTGAGGATCACGGCCTCGAAGTGGCAAAGAAAAAAGACAGCATGGAAATCTGTTTCATTCCGGACAATGATTATGCCGGATTTATCGAGCGCAGTGTGGAAAACGTTCCAGGACCGGGAAATTTTGTGGATAAGGATGGAAATATCCTTGGCCGTCACAAAGGCATTACCCATTATACAGTGGGACAGAGAAAAGGACTGAATCTTGCCATGGGGCGCCCGGTATTTGTTACGGAGATCCGACCGGAGACAGGGGAAGTTGTGATTGGAGACAATGAAGACGTGTTCTCCGACAGACTGGTCTGTGGGAATGTGAACTGGATGGCAGTGGACGGACTCCATGGAGAAGAAAAGACTGTGAGGGCGAAAATTCGCTACAGCCACAAAGGAGCTCCGTGCGTGATACGCGAACTTTCGGATGGAACCGTTGAATGTCGGTTTGAGACTCCGCAGAGAGCGATTACTCCGGGACAGGCAGTAGTATTTTATGAAAATGATTATGTGTTCGGAGGGGGTACGATCCTGTGAGCTTATTTCAATTGAGAAAAAAGGCGAATAGGAAGCCCCTCCGGCTTCTTATTTTAACAAGTGCAGTCATTTTGATGCTTAGCGGTTGTGGTGCATCAAAATATGAGGCAGTCGATCTTTCCATACCGGGAAGCAGCGCGGAAAGTATTATAGACGCACAGGATCCGACAGCAGAGCCTGTTGTTATAGAAGAAAAGCCTATGATCAGACTGGGTGGGACCGATACAAACGAAGAGACAGTAAGCGAGGAAACTGCGGAAGTTCCATCAGAATCGGAGGAAGTGAATCTGGAATATCAGGAAACCGACGATTATATCATTGTCATGACAGATATGTTAAATGTCAGAGCGGAGGATAACACCGAATCCCGCATCTACATTCAGCTTCCGACGGGGGAAATCCTTCACCGTACGGCGTACAATGACCTGTGGTGCCGTGTGGATTATGACGGCGGTGTCGCATATGTTTCTGCAGATATGGTGGAGGCAACAGAACCTCCGGTTGTCGAGGAAACCGTTGCGGCGCAGGTGGCAGAATCTGAGCCGATACCTGCAGAAGAAAGTATGGCAGATTCTTCCGTACCGGAATACACAAAAACAGGTATGGTTCAAGAAGAAGCAATTGAAGTTCCGCTCAATGGTCATATCGTTGCAATCGATGCAGGCTGTCAGGCGAAAGCCAATGCAGAAAAAGAGCCGATCGGTCCGGCTTCCCAGACAAAAAAAGCGAAAATGCCGGAAGGCGCGGTTGGTGCTGTGACCGGTGTAAAAGAATACGAGCTGACATTGACTGTGGCAAAGCAGCTTCAGGATGAATTGAAAGCCCGCGGGTATAAGGTGGTCATGATCCGTGAAAGCCATGACGTGAATCTGAGTCATGCGGAACGCTCCAAGATTGCCAATAACAGCGGTGCTGATATTTTTATCCGATTATCAGCCAATTCCATGGACAACTCCAGTATATACGGAGCCATGACTATGTGTATGACAGAACAAAATCCGTACAACTCTGAGTTGAGCAGCGACAGTTACCGTCTCTCCAAACAAATCGTCGACAACATCTGCGCCAATACCGGAACCAAGAACCGCGGTGTGCAGAAAGTGGACAATTCCAGCGCCATCAACTGGTGTGAGATTCCGGTTTCCGTAGTGGAAATGGGATATCTGACCAACCCCGATGAGGACCGCTGGCTGCAGACGGAAGAGTATCAGGGGAAAATCGCAGCAGGAATCTCTGATGCGATCGACCGCTACTTTGCAGTCGGCAGTGAAGGATAAAATTTTCAAATTCCTACTACACAAAATCAAAAAAATATGTATAATATATAGAGTGGCGCCTGAAATCCGGGCGTCCAATTCGGAGACGTAGCGAAGTGGTCATAACGCGGCGCACTCGAAATGCGTTTGCCGGCAACGGCACGGGGGTTCGAATCCCTTCGTCTCCGCTGTTAAATGGAGCATCTATCTTCAGATAGGTGCTTTTCTTTTTTGGGAAATGATGAAGTTTAATAATCTAAAGTCAGAAGTGAAGATTCGAAAGTATCCATCCCAATCTTTTTATGCTACAATACAATGTGGAAATAATATCGAAAAGAGGAATGGTAGTATGAAATCCGTTACAAATGAGAAAAAAGGCATGGATATACATTTGCTGATGTTTTATCTGGGCTGTATTGTCTTAAACATTGCTGCTAACACCGCTCATCCGGTAACACCGACCATCTTCACAACACTTGGTCTCGGAAGCTACATGTTTGGTGTTGCGTTGGCATCGCAGTTAGTTACAAACTTCCTGTTCTCACCATTCTGGGGATGGATCAGTTCTTACATTTCCAGTAGAACCGTATTGCTGATCACATGTATCGGCTATGGTCTGGGACAGGCGCTCTTTGGTCTTGCAACTACAGAGATGGGCTTCATTGTAGCACGTGCGCTGACCGGTATTGTGTGTGGCGGCTGTTTCGTTTGTATTATGACTTACGTGGTAAACACAGCGCCTGACAGTGTGAGCCGCGGTCAGCAGTTGGCGATCACAGCAACGATTCAGATGGTTTGCAGTGCATTTGGTTACTTCCTTGGTGGTATGCTTGGTGAAGTATTTACACATCTTGCCATTATCGTGCAGGTTATCATGTTATTTATCGCTGCCCTGATCTTCCGTTTTGGCTGTAAAGACGATGCCAAGTTACCGATCAGTGAACTGAAAGGCAGAAATAATCTGGTTGCAGAGTTCAACCCGTTAAAGAGCTTTGTGCTTGCAAAAGCATTCCTGACACCATTATTTACAGTACTGTTTATTGCATGTCTGTTACAGAACCTGGGTTACACATGTTTCGACCAGACATTCAACTATTACATTCGTGACCAGTTTGGTTTCACTTCCGGATATAACGGTATTCTGAAGGGAATCATGGGTGTGATCACAATGGTTGCCAATACAACCATTTGTATCTGGTTGATCCGTAAGACTGATATCCGCAAATCCGTTATTGGAGTACTTGCAGTCTGTTCAGCAGCGATGTTTGGTGTTATCTGGTTTGAGGAAATTGTACCGTTTATTATCGTATTCGTTATTTTCTTCGCATTTAACTCCATCAGCCTTCCGCTTCTCCAGGATCTGGTTGCCAGCGGTGGCCGCGAGGATCAGAACAGCTTGATCATGGGCTTCTACAATGCGATGAAGTCTCTGGGTGGCATCATCGGTGCGTTGTTCGCAGGTTTACTTTATACTGTAAATCCGAAGCTTCCGTTTACCTTTGGTCTCATTTCCTTTGTACTGGCTACAGTATTAGCCATTGTTTACAACAAATTCAGCCCGCGTAAGGCAAAATAATATGAAAAAAAGACTTGCATGTCGGAAAGCATTGACGCTTTGCCTGACATACAAGTCTTTTTCATCTTCTGTGATTATTTCATTAATTCTTCCCATGCGGCAAGATATTCTTCCTTGTTTGCATAGACCGGAGTGAAGTTCTGTTTGATCTCAAGGGCTTTTTCCGCACCGTTTGCAAGCAGATCGATGGCTGTCATTGCCATTGCTTTTGCAGCCACCAGATACAGCATCTCACGGTCCTGGATCGCATAGTCAGAACCATGCTCTGTACCGATGGCACCACCAACATACGGATGGATACCTGGAACAAGATGCTGGATGTCACCATAATCGGAGGAACCTGTGCCGTGTGCTGCATAACCAACATTTTCAGCTCCAACCAGCTCCGCACAGTTTGCAGCGAACAGTTCGTTCATCTGTTCATTGTTGATTCTTGGCATGTAACCCGGAATGTCTACGATCTCAACCTCTGCACCGACTGCCATTGCACCTGCTTCGAAGGATCGATTTACCTTCTTGGAAGCGTCGAGTACACTGGCCATGGTTTTACCGCGCACATAAGCTTCGATACGAACGTCTGCAGGAACGATATTTACAAGGTCACCGCCTTTGGTGATGATCGGATGAACGCGGATGGTATCCTCATCGCGGAATGTCTCACGGTTTGCGTGGATTGCCATAAGACCGATCTGAGCTGCATTGAGTGCATTGATTCCTTTGTGCGGAGCACCGCCTGCGTGTGCTTCCTTACCTGTGTATTTTACAAATTTGCTTACGAAACCGACAGAAGTTCCTGCAGTCTTGCAAGTGAGACCTGTCTGACCATGGATCATCAAAGAAAGATCAACATTGTCCAGGCAGCCAAGTTTGATCATTTCCTGTTTACCACCGAGGAAGGAAATGGTTCCGTTGGCACGGAGCTCGTTTCTCCACTCGATTTCAACACATTCCTCAGCCGGAACTGCCCAGAACTCGATATCACCGTCCAGTTCGTTCATAACGCCGGATGCCTTTAATGCGAGGGCAGCACCAAATGTCGCTGCAATCTGAGCAAAATGACCGCAGGAATGAGCTGCGCCTGTTTCCGGATCTGCGTATGGATGATCCGGACAAACGACTGCGTCCAGCTCGCCCATAAGTGCCAGATTTACTTTGTGGTCACGACCAGGCATTTTTCCGATAATACCTGTCAATGCAATGCCGTCTTCATACGGCATTCCTATTTTGTCATCAATAAACTGTTTGACTTTAGCCGCAGTCTTATACTCTTTATACCCCAGCTCCGGCTCCTGAAAAATGCTGTCGCCGAGAGCCATAATTTCTTCTTTATGTTCTTCAACTGCCTGGCATACGCGCTCTTTTAACGTCTTTACATCCATGATAAACCCCTCCGTTTTTTTCTTTCACGCTCACTTGAATCTGCCTATAAGTATATCATGGGAGAGCAAAAAAAGCTATTTATTTCCAATAACGTAGAAGGAAATCAATAGCTTTTTGCAGGTTTTATACAGACAGCATGTTTTTCGATGTCTGAACCAGTCCGGTCAATTGTCCGGCTTCGTAGGTGCAGCTGATCTGGAAGAGAGCATCAGAGAGAAACTGACGGATTTCTTTTGTCGATTGTTCCTGTGATGCAATTGCGATGGATCCGAGCAAGGAAAGAAGCTGCAGCTTGGTACTGCGAAGTTGTTCAGAAGCTTCCAGAGTCTCTGCCATATCGTAGTCGGCAGTTCTTCCGCACGGATATTGGCAGGCAGCACAGTCGGGAGCCATCAGGGCTTTTTCTTTATGAAGTGTCTGGATCATTTGTTTCACAGAGGCCTGCAAAACTTCAGAAATTTCCATATTAGAATCTTCCCACACCGGATCGTATGCCAGGGCAAGTCCGTGAATCAGAGCCATGCCGGAACTTTCAAGGATCTCTTTGCTTTCAGAAGCTCTGGAAAGTCCGATCAGAGCACCGAATAATTGTTGTCTTAGAGAATGCATACAGTTCCTCCTTGTATTTAGGATACAATTGTACCATCAGTATCAATGGTAACGATCTTTACCGGGATATCTTTTCCACTGGCAGCAACAGCCTGCTGAACAGCCATTCCCATTCCGCCGCAGCAAGGAACGGTCATACGTGTTACTGTAATTTCACGGATATCATTCTGACGGAAAATTTCTGCCAGCTTTTCTGCATAATTAGCAGCATCCAGTTTCGGACAACCAATTAGAGTCACATGGTCTGCGATGAAATCCTGATGGAAGTTTCCGTAAGCGTAAGCGGTACAGTCAGCTGCGATCAGAAGTTTACAGCCGTTGAAGAATGCAGCACGGATCGGTACCAGTTTAATCTGGATCGGCCATTGTTTGAGATGAGATTGAACAGGAGTAACTGTTTGGCTGGCAGATCCTGGACATGTAAAGTTCCCAGTCTCTGTGTTGGATAAGGCCAACAGTTCCATCTTCTCGATGGCAGCACGGAGTGCCGGATCCTTCATCGCTTCCAGTCTGTTCATAACGGCTTCGTGATCATAGGCGGCAGCTTCACGTTCAATGATTGTGATCGCATCAGCTGGACAGGCTGGGAGACAGTCACCGAGTCCGTCACAATAATCTTCTTTGATCAGACGGGCTTTTCCGTTAATCATCACAATTGCACCCTCGTGGCAGGCAGATGCACAAGCACCGCATCCATTACATTTTTCAGCATCAATATTTACAATTTTTCTAATCATGAAAACACCTCCGGGAAATTTGTCAATTCTTGACTTTATGTGGCCATTATACTACAATAAAACAAGTCTGTATGTTGTAATTGCAACATAGAAATGAAGAAATGATGAAAATGCAAGAGAGGAGAAGCTGAAATGTCCAACGAAGAGAAAGAGAGACAGCTGCGCCGCGAAGTGCGCCGGCTTGAACGTAAGAAACAGGAACGAATCCGCCAGTTGCTGATGAGTGGATTGTTATGTGTGTCGGCTTTGATCATACTTGCAGCAGGAATCGTTCTTTATAAAAATATATTCCAGAAGAAGCCGATTGATCCGTCAGCCATTCAGGTTCCGGAGTATGTAGATATCAAACTTCTCACTCCGAATGAATATTCGAGACCGGAACTTCCGCTGGTGGAGGTGAAGGGTATCGTAGTTCATTATGTGGCAAATCCTTGCAGCACAGCATTGGAAAATCGCGATTATTTTGAGTCTCTGAAGTATCAGGGAGGAAGCAGCGCGACTTCTGTAAGCAGTCACTTTGTCATTGGTCTGGAGGGAGAAGTGATTCAGTGCGTTCCGTTAAATGAAGTGGCTTACGCTTCCAACAACCGAAACAGTGATACGATTTCTATTGAATGTTGTCATCCGGACACGACGGGTAAGTTTTATGACAGTACATACACATCTCTGGTAAACTTAAGTGCATATCTCTGCCGAGAGTTTGAGTTGGAGGCAGAAGATGTGATCCGCCACTACGATGTGACCGGAAAATCCTGTCCAAAATACTTTGTGGATCATGAAGATAAGTGGGAACAGTTCCATAATGATGTCGAGGCGGCATTGGAGATTATTAAGTAAGTGGATATTTAGATTAGTAAAAATA
>JAZOVL010000073.1:0-2252 GCA_045658685.1 Pilosibacter sp. | reverse complement strand
CGTTACAACCTTTTTCTTACTTTTCTTCAATTCCAATCCTTTCAAAATTATTATACTACAGTTGCTTTTTCCTGTCTGTGTACTGACAGTTCAATCTTATCATGGAATTCTTTTAGGCGACTTGCCTTAGATTAATAGATGATAAATAGAATAAAAAGAAGTTCCAAGAAGTGGTACTATCATACATGATTTAATACCATGATTCAATGGGCAATATAAACAAAAAACGATATGCAGATTTTACATCCTCATCCGCATATCGTTTCTTTATTTTTTATAAGAATTAATTTATTTTCGAAAATTGTACCGCTCCGTCCCACACGATCCTCCGGTATCCTGCAAGGTCCGTCGCACCTTCCGTGGAAATGCAAAGAATCCTGGACTCTTCATTCAGCCCCAACTGCTCTTTCAGCTCGGTTAATGACTCTTCCATCAACACAGAGGCGGCAAATCCGAGGGTCGCAGCTCCGCTCTCTCCGGAAATCACTCTTGTATCACTGCCTGTCGGATTTCCGAGGATTCGCATACCACGTGCTGCAAATTCATCTGACATGGAGATGAATGCATCTGCTCGTGACTTCAAAACTTCCCAGCCAATCGTGCATGGTTCTCCGCAGCAGAGTCCCGCCATAATGGAATCCAAATCTCCATCCACGATATGTAACTGTCCGTCATTGGCAGCCGCAGTTTGGTAAATACAGTCTGCTTTATCCGGTTCCACGATCACAATTTTCGGCTCGGCACCCACTTCTTCATCATAATAATCCGCAAAAAATTCTGTCATAGCTCCTGCCATGGCACCCACACCGGCCTGCAGGAAAATATGAGTCGGACGTGTTTCTTCCAGCTGCTCGACAATCTCGCTTCCCATGGTTGTGTATCCCTGCATGATCCAGGTCGGAATTTCCTCATAACCTTCCCACGCGGTATCCTGCACCAGAATCCAGCTGTTCTCATCTGCCAATCTTTTTGCCATGCGAACGGTATCATCATAATTCACATCCGTAATCCAGGACTCCGCACCCAATGCACGGATATTCTCCAGACGTTCATTTGTACTGCCTTTTGGCATCAGGACTACACAGCCCTGTCCCAGTCGGTTCGCCGTCCATGCAATTCCACGGCCATGGTTTCCGTCAGTCGCCGTAATAAATGTGAGTTTTCCCAGATTTTCTTTTACCTCTGGACTTGTCAGATATTCGTATGTCAGATCTGCAATCTCCATCCCAAGTTTTTGTGCCACATAATTTCCAATACAGAAACTTCCGCCAAGACCTTTGAATGCGTTAAGTCCAAAACGGTAACTCTCATCCTTCACATGAATACTCTTTATTCCAAGCAATTCCGCAAGCGATGATAACGAAACCAGAGGAGTCGGTGCATATTCCGGAAAGCTTTGGTGGAACATTCTTGCTTTTTCTGCCTCTGTTTTCCCGAAACAATGCTTTCTTTGTTCACCGAGTCGTCCGACTACTGCCCTGATTTTTTTATATTCGAAATGTTTCATCTGGATTCATCCTTTCTTCTCGCCGATCTTCTACTATTATAAAAGAACTTTCTCCACTTTTCCACTCTGTCTTTTTATTGACTTAAATTATTTTCACGCGTATACTTAACAGAAAATGAACGTGATCCTTTATCACCTTCAGAAAAACCGAGGTAACTGTTATGTCATTTGATAAAGTAAAACATTTTTTCGAATCTCAGGGAGCAGGCGATAAAGTACTCTGGTTAGAGCACTCCAGCGCAACCGTTGAACTGGCTGCTGAAGCCGTTGGCTGCGAGCCGGCCCGCATCGCTAAAACCCTTTCTTTTCTTGTGGGAGAACAGCCGATCCTGATCCTGACTGCAGGTGATGTGAAAGTTGACAATAAGAAATATAAAGAACTGTTCCATACAAAAGCCAAAATGATACCGGGTGATATCGTGGAAGAACTCATCGGACATGCACCGGGCGGAGTCTGCCCGTTCGTCATCAAAGATGGGATTGAAGTCTATCTGGATGAATCTCTCAAACGTTTCGATATCGTTTATCCGGCAGCCGGCAGCGGAAACAGCGCTGTGCGCCTGACCCTTTCGGAGTTAGAGCATTTTTCTGGTTCAACAAACTGGATTGATGTGTGTAAAGAGAGATAGGAGAAAAGCTTAGTTATATGGATATTTAATTGAGTCAACTTGGTAATAAAGAGTCCCAGGCTGGCAGGAATTTTCAAGCGGACACGCTTTCGCTCAGAGAATTTACGTAACGGTAC
>JAZOVL010000072.1:0-3054 GCA_045658685.1 Pilosibacter sp. | reverse complement strand
ATTCATCGTTTGCTTTATCGTAATCCATGTTTTCACGTTTGCTGATGTCCTGCTTGAAACTTCGCTTTTTCCACTTCTCATAAGTCTGAGGCTTGATATATGGAATCTGTCCCTGTTCACGGAGGTAACTGTAACCTTCTTCACTTTCATAACCGGAATCAGCTGTGATACTGGGATAGCGGTATTTTAACCTTTCTTCCATTGTTTTCAAAAACGGAACCAGGGTCCATACATCATTTCGGTCCTGGAAGATATCCGTTGCCACAATGTATTCGCTGTCTACTGCGATCTGCACGTTATAACCCGGTTTCAGCTGCGCATTTCTCATATGATCATCTTTCATATGCATAAAGGTAGCATCTGTGTCTGTTTTGGAATAGCTGTTTCGGCTCCCAAAACGGGAATGATGAAGGTCGTACAGCAACTGTCGGTCTAAGAAACGTCGGAACATCTCATAGTAACGCTGATGGAGATTTTTCCTTTTTCCACGTCCATTTACAAATGGAATCTTATGTTCCGTACAATACTGGGACAGAAATCCCGTGATCTCCTGCAGGTCAGCCGTCCGTGACTCCTTTTCCATACGAAAACTCTTCATATAGGTAAGATTGATCATCCGAACTGCCTCCTGGATCTTTAGGAACATCTTTTCTTCCCATTTCCCCACAGACTTCTTCCAGACAAACGTATATTTATTGGCACATGCTTCCAGTTTTGTTCCGTCTATAAATACAGTTTCCATGGATAATTCTTTCATGGCAGCCAGTCTGCGGACCATCTGGTAGAACAGATCTTCACAGGCATGAGCAAGAAAACCGGTACGGAAACGGGCGATCGTACTGTGATCCGGTGCCTTTTGTCCGGCCAGCAGCCACATGAAATTGATATCTCTGCGGCAGGCTTTTTCGATTTTTCTGGTGGAATAGATTCCTTGGGAATAAGCATAGGTCAGGATCTTGAACATGGTCTTTGGGTCTACTGCTGGATTTCTGCCTTTAGCAGAGTAAGCCTGATACACTAATGTGTAGTCTAAATCCTCCAGTTCGTGGCTCAGCAGTCGGACAGAGTCATCATCAGGAACCAAACCTTCCAAACGTAATGGCAAAACCAGTTGATAAGTTGCTCCAAGTTCGGTATAATTCTTATGGTATTTTAATTTACTAGTCATATCTTATTATACCATGAATGGCAGGTTCTTTGGAGCCTGCTTTTTTTTTTGCGCGCAAAAAAGGAGCTGATGCTCCAGCAGCCTAATTAGCTACTTTTGCAACAGCTCCGTTTCAAATCTTATTTTTCGTGCTCAAGAGCAAGTGTAACTGTTGTGATATCACAAACCTCTGTCGGACCGTAGTACTGGATAGCACCCGGATATACGAAGCAAGACTCTACAGCCCACTGATCACGATGTGCCTCGAAGTATTTGAACGGAGCACCGTCAAGTTCAACAAGAGCTTTCTTGATAACCGGTTTGTCTTCACCGTGTCTTCTCTCGATGTTCATCATCTTTGTGATCGGCATACCGCCTGCAACCCACTCGTTAGCCGGTGCGGAAAGGTTGGAAACTTTGGATAAGTATCCGTTGTAACCGTACTGGATCAGCATGAATGCGTTGTAACCTAAGGAGTAGCAGTAGTCAGCGTCGAAGTTGGACGGGAATGCACATCTTCCTTCATAACCGAAGAAGTGTGTAAGTGCTGCAAATTTACCTTTGTATGTGCCTGCTGCTTTTCTGGCTGCTAATTTGTCAGCAACAAGAGCTGCGAATAATTTCTCAGACTCGATGAGGGATACCTGTACGTTGCCATGCGGGTCTCTCTCTAAGAATAACTGCTGCTGGATGGACTGCGGAAGAATTGCAAATACTTCCATGGATTCTTTGGATAAACCATTCTCGATGAAAGCGTATTTGTCTTCCCATGTCGGAAGTGCATTGAAAGCGTCTGCTTTGCTGCCGGCAAGGAGATCGTTGATCTCGTGGATCAGTGCGCCGAATTCCGGAACAAACTCAACAACACCCTCCGGGATAACAGCAACACCGAAGTTATTGCCATTGTTGCCTCTTGTTTCTACTGCGTCAGCGATGTAGTCAGCAATCTGGGAAAGGGACATCTTCTTAGCTGCAACTTCTTCAGAGATTAAGCAGATGTTCGGCTGTGTCTTAAGTGCACACTCAAGAGCAACGTGAGAAGCGGAACGTCCCATAACTTTAATGAAGTGCCAATATTTTTTAGAAGAGTTACAGTCTCTTTCGATGTTACCGATGAGCTCGCTGTATGTCTTTGTAGCTGTATCGAAACCAAAGGAACACTCGATATCTTCGTTCTTTAAGTCGCCGTCGATTGTCTTCGGGCATCCGATAACCTGAACGCCTGTGTTGTTTGCTGCAAAGTACTCAGCAAGAACGCCTGCGTTTGTATTGGAGTCGTCACCACCGATGATAACAACAGCTGTGATATCGTGTTTCTTACATACTTCAGCAACGATCGCGAACTGCTCTTTTGTCTCGAGTTTTGTTCTGCCGGAACCGATGATATCGAAACCGCCTGTGTTTCTGTACTGATCAATATATTCATCTGTGAAGATTAAGTAGTTGTCTTCGATGAGACCGCTCGGGCCGCCTTTGAAGCCGTAAAGCTCGTTCGCCGGATTAGTAGCTTTTAATGCATCGTATAAACCGCAGATAACGTTGTGTCCGCCCGGAGCCTGTCCACCGGAAAGGATAACACCAACGCGGTGTGTTTTTGTTTCGGATGTGTTCTGGCCTTTTACGAAAGTAATTTCTTTTTTACCGTATGTGTTTGGGAAGAGAGCTTTGATCTTTTCCTGATCGGCTACACTCTGTGTCTCCGCACCTTCGTTTACACCGATCTCAGAGATACCATGTCTGAGCATACCCGGAAGTTTCGGGGAATATTCATATCTGGCTTTCTGTAAAGATCAAATGTTCATAATTGAATCTCCTTTTATTGATTTTCCTTTGAAAATTACGCATGTATGAATTTTAATACATTTTTGTTAAAGAGTAAACTATCATTAGGAAAAATAGGTGCAAGA
>JAZOVL010000071.1:0-1860 GCA_045658685.1 Pilosibacter sp. | reverse complement strand
AGTCGGCTTGATCAGGGAAACTTCCATACCACGGCGCATGGAAACCACTTTGTTGTTTGAAGCATTTGCTCTTGTCGGAAGGAAACGCGGTTTTGCTGTCTCCGGCTCATCAAAATCATCGTAATCATCATCTTCGATCGGTTTCTTGTTGAAGATACTCTTCTTCGCCGGTTTCTCATCCTCTACATAATCATCATCTAAGAAGTAATCGTCATCTTCGTCATTATCTAAACGCATTGTGTCCATCAGTTTTGTCAGGAAACTCATCTTTTATTCTCTCTCCCATCTATCTGGAACCGAAAATGCCGGTTCCTACTCTAATCATAGTCGCGCCCTCTTCTACAGCAACTTCATAGTCGCCAGTCATACCCATCGAGAGGACACTCATAGTACCATTATCAATGTTTTTAGTTTTGATGTCAACATATAATTGATACAATTCTTTAAAATATTTTCGATTTTCTTCTGCATCTTCGACAAAAGGTGCAATGGTCATAAGGCCCTTTACACATACATGAGGGAAAGTTTTTATGGTCTCCAGAGTCGGAATGACTTCCTCCATCTTAAGACCGAACTTACTGTCTTCTTCTGCCACATTGACTTCCAGAAGAATCTCTTTTACGATATTTCTCTTGGCAGCTTCTTTCTCTATCTTCTCTGCCAGATGCACACTGTCCACCGAGTGGATCAGTACAGCTTTTTCAATGACCTGGCCAACTTTGTTTGTCTGCAAGTGTCCGATCATATGAAACTTTGCATCCTCTGGCATCTGCGGAAATTTTTCCGTGATCTCCTGAACTTTATTCTCACCGAAAGCTCTGGCCCCGGCTTCATAAGCTTCCATTAACATGGAAACCGGCTTTGTCTTACTAACAGCGATCAGAGTCACTTCTTTTGGATCTCTGCCGGCGCGCATACAGGCTGCCTCCATGCGTCCTTTTACTTCCGCATAATTCATTGCAATTGACATATTCTGTCATCCTCCATCTATTACTGATAAATCACCATTCCATTTGCGGTTACAGCTGCCGCATTCAGTACAATGTGATCATATACAGAAAGACCATAATCCGTGCCTTTTTCCAATGTGTAATACTCATCATTCGAATTCAGTACTTCAATCTTACGGAATGCTGTATAGCCACGGTTAATGTTGTATACTCCTTTCAAGGACGCTTTTGTACCGACCTGATAACGATCCTGTGAGTTTTCTTTTACCAGATAATCTCCGGCTTTTAACTCACTCTTTTCTCCGGAATCTACATAATAGTAGTCTTCATCAGCATTGTAAATATCACAGGAAACCAAGACAATACTCGGTCCGTTTTCTGTATATGTCTCTTTATAGAATCCTCGTGGGGATCCGGATTGGGATCTGACGAGAAAATCTTTCGGAATCAGGAAAAAGTTTACTTCCGTAACCGCGGTTCTTGGGATTTTTAATCCTTTTACTTCTTCCGTAATGATCTCAAAATCCACAAAACGGCTTCCGGCAAACTGTTCCATATATCTGGTAAAATCCAGTTTTCCATATAATGCACCATCGGCACCTGTGATCATAGAAAACTGTGCATTTGTACGAAGATCTTTGCCGCTAAATGTGACCGTCAAAGCATTCTTTCCGTTATACAGAACCTGTTCTTCTGCTCCGAGCGGAAACAAAATAGACCAGTCACTGGACGTTATCACTTTATATGCCGGTGAACCGCTCTCTACCAACTGCCCGGATTTGACAGGATTTTTTTTATAGTTGGTCTTATCAAACATCTCGGCTGTCACTTCTGCCGGTGTCAGGGTTTCCATTCCGTCCACGGTATAGGAAACAATGCCTGCTTTGTCAGAGCGTACCTGTTCAAAGTT
>JAZOVL010000070.1:0-6840 GCA_045658685.1 Pilosibacter sp. | reverse complement strand
AAGGACACAATACAATCGGGTTAACTCAGGTTTTTTGAAAAATTTGTAAGTCTTTCCGTCATAACCCCGCCTAAAATTCCAATTACAGCCCCCGCAATACATCCTACGATCAAAAGTGTCGGAAGATACACGAAAACCCCTGCTGTCTGAACAATAACCGCAGCAAATGTCACCTGACCAATATTGTGAAAAACACCACCGAGAATACTGATTCCTACCTGCGAAAACAAATGATATCTCTTAGCAAGTGCCATAACAAAAAGGCTGAGAATGCTTCCTGACAGACCGTAGATCATACTGTATGGATTACCAAAAGAAAATCCGACCAGTACCACGCGCAAAATCGTTACACAGATTGTTCCCGGAATTCCCACGAGATACAGTCCCACGATGGTTACCAGATTCGCTAAACCAATCTTTACTCCCGGAACCGGAAACGGAATCGGAATCAGAGTTTCGATAAAACTCATAACCATGGCCAGAGCGATTAATATTCCATATAAAGCAGCTCTTCTCGCTGTATTCTTTTCTTTCCTCATTGTAAACCTTTCCTTCCTTTCGCTTTTCTTGACTTTACATGTCGCATTTGTTAGAATGAAACGAAGCTAAGAACATGAAAGTTTGGTATATCTATGAATAAACATGCATTTCATTGGTTACGATCATCTATATGCGCGATTGTCGGAATTACTGTGCTCGGTATCTCCGGTTGTGGAAATCAGATGCTTTCTACAAGGTCGCAGGAACCCATACAGCGCACGGAATTTTTATTGAATACCTTTGTCGACATCAAAATATATGACTCCAATGATACTACTATCTTAGACGATGCGATGGCACTTTGTAAAGACTTAGAAACCCGGTTCAGCCGAACAATGGAGAACAGCGAAGTCTATCGTCTGAATCACCGCAGTGAGAATGAGCTGAGCTTTGAACTTTCTGAGCAGACTGCTGAGCTTCTGTCCCTGTCTTTAAATTACTGTGAACAGTCCGGCGGAGCTTTTGATATCACCATTGAACCAGCCACTTCTCTTTGGGACTTTACTTCCGGAGAAGCTGTACTTCCAGATCCAAATTTGATCGAAGACGCTGTAGCGATGATAGGCTATGAAAATCTCGTATTAGAAAATCAGACACTGACCTTCCTTTCCCCGGAAACGACGCTTGATCTTGGTGCGATTGCAAAAGGCTACATCGCGGATGAAATCAAAGAACACCTGATAAAACGCGGTGTAAAAAGTGCAGTCATCAATCTAGGAGGAAACGTCCTCTGTATCGGTTCAAAACCAAACGGAGAACCGTTTAAGATCGGATTAAAAAAACCGTTTGCCGAAGAATCTGAGACATTTGCAATTGCAAACATTACTGATATGTCTGTTGTGACATCTGGTGTTTATGAGCGCTATTTTGAATTAGACGGAAAACATTATCATCATATTCTAAATCCGGAAACAGGTTATCCATATGAAAACAATCTACTTTCTGTGACAATCCTATCCAAATCTTCTGCCGACGGAGATGGTCTTTCCACCACCTGTTTCTCTCTCGGTCTGAAAGAAGGTATGGAGCTGATTAATTCATTGGACGGCATCTACGGTTGTTTTATTGATAAAGACTACATTATTTACTACTCAGAGGGAATGGAGGATTTTTTGAATGAAACGTGAGTTATTTCTTGTGCTTGCAATCCTTCTCGCCGTATGCAGTTTCAGTTTCGCAAACCGCATCCTTTTTTCCAGATCCGGAGCAAAGGTAAACATTGCAGTCATCGACAGTGCCTCTAACAAAACCATTTTAGAAACATTTGATCTGTCACAAAATACAACTTATACAATTACTACAGAATCAGACATAGACAAGAACCTTGAAGGTACCAATCATTTAGTCATCCAGGATGGTAAGGTATGGATTTCAGATGCCAACTGTCCGAATCAGGACTGTGTAAAACAGGGCAAAATATCCATGAATGGCGAAATGCTGGTATGTCTGCCACATCGTGTGACTGTCTCAATTGTTGGAGAATAAGAAAGAGACGTTCTGTCCGCCTGGGAGGAACGTCTCTTTCTTAATTTGTATACTTCAATTACGCGTGAAGTCCCATCTCTTCCATTTCTGCATTTAACGCATCCTCGCAGGAACGCATTGCAAGGATTGTCATCTCTAACAGTTTTGCAAGCTCCCAGCCAAGTTTTTCTGCTCCCTCAGAGATGATTTCCCTGGAGCAGCCGGCTGCGAAACGTTTGTCTTTGAATTTCTTCTTTAAGCTGGATACTTCCATATCCTGTGTGCTCTTGGACGGACGCATCTTTGCAGCCGCCCAGATAAGACCTGTCAACTCGTCTGCCGCATACAGCACCTTCTCCATCTCATGATCCGGACTCTGCTTTACCTCCGGACGATGACCGAACCCATGACTGCAAACCGCATGAATCACCTCTTCTTCTGCTCCGCCCTCCGCGAGAAGACGCGGAGCCACGAGACAATGCTCTTCCGGATATTCTTCAAAATCAATATCATGAAGGATTCCAACAATCTCCCAAAAATCTGCCTCATCACCGTAACCAAGCTCTGTCGCGTACCATCTCAATACGCCTCCTACCGTCAGACCATGAAGCACGTGGAAATCTTCTTTGTTGTGTTTTCTTAAAAGCGCAATGGCACTCTCTCTTGTCAGTTCTGTATGCATCTTGCATTTCCTCCCCAAATAAATCCTTAACTTATATTATAACAGAACAGAAAACGGTTTAAAAGCTTTTTTACACAAAATTCCATATCCCAGATCCCGACTTGTTCAGTCGTTATAATAGGATAACTGGTAATCAAATCTTCACCTACATAATAGTCGATCTGGCCGACAGACATTCCGTCTTCCACCGGAGCCGTCAATTCTTTTGCAATTTTCTTTTTTATGATCACTGCCTCATCCTTTCGCATTAAAACCGTTAGAGTCGGCTTTTCAGGATAGCAGATTTCCACTCCAGCATCATTTTCAATTCCATTTTTTACAGGAATGGAATCCAGCCTTATCTTTTCTCCCAGTATTTCATAATAATCATAGGCTTCATTTCCATATGAAATCAGCGTTCTCATGTCCTGCCATTTATAAGCTTTATGCGGAGGCCATCCACAAGCCAAAAGTGCCGCGATAAATGTCTTTTCCCCCTTTTGAACAGCTCCGATATAACAATATCCGGCACCATTGGTGAAGCCAGTCTTTCCGGAAATGGCGCCTTCCATGGTAGTTAAGAGCGCATTATGATTGATACACGAAAAGGAACGAGTTCGCTCCAGATTGGAAAATGCATGGGAGGGTGTTCTGGTAATTTCCAGGAACTCCTCTCTTTTTGGCGACTGGCTGATGCAGTAGCGCATGATCCTCGCCAATTCTTCTGCTGTCGTTGAATGTTGCCTGCCCGTTTCTTTATCCGTTCCGTCTAACCCATTGGGAGTCACAAAATATGTATTTGAACAGCCAATATCCCGGGCTTTCTGATTCATCATATCTGCAAATTGCTCCACGCTTCCTCCCACATGCTCCGCAATCGCAACTGCAGAATCATTGTGAGATTCCAATATTAGAGAATATAACAAATCCTCCATTCGGTATGTTTCACCTTTTCGAATATTTAGCTGTACATCGGGCATGGAAGCCGCGTAACCAGAAATCATTACCACATCGTCCAGTGATGAATTTTCAAGTGCCAGAATACAAGTCATGATCTTTGTTGTGCTGGCCATCGGAAGAACTGCATCTTCATTTTTTCCGAATAGGACTCGACCGGTGTCTCCGTCAATCAGGACAGCTGATTTGGCAAGTAATTGGGGGGTGGGAATCGTACTTTCTTCTTGAGGATTTGATGCCAACACGTTTCTCTTTGTATACAATATCATAAATACAGTGATCAAGATTAGGCACACTCTCTTACTGATTTTCATTTCCATCATCCGGGCATTTTTTTACAATATATGCAGTCTTGTCATATAAAATCTCCTATGGTAAAATTCTCTTTATGAAAACGACATTTATTTATACAATCACTCCGGCCGATGCCGGTAAAAAAATATCACAATTTTTATCCGAACATGGCTATTCCAGTCGTCTTCGTCTTCACCTTCGCACCACACCGGACTGTATTTTTATCGGAGAAACTTCCGTATTCTCCAATCGGGTTCTGGAATTCGGAGATGTGCTGAAGGTAGAACTGGTCGAGAAGAAAGGCTCTGAAGCCATCATTCCGGTTCCTATGAAGCTGGATATTCTCTTTGAAGATGAACATTTGATGGTAGTCAACAAACCGGCCGGAATGCCTGTCCATCCTTCTCAAGGCAATTATGGAAATACACTGGCAAACGGAATTGCGGCTTATATGGAAGAAAAAGGTGTGGATTTTGTGTTCCGTGCAGTTAACCGCCTGGACCGTGACACATCCGGACTTCTGATCATCGCCAAACACATGCTAAGTTCCAGCATCCTCTCTGATCAGGTCAAAGACCATGCGATTCACCGGGAATATGCCGCAATTGTCTGCGGAAAAACAGCGGAAACAGGAACTGTTGATGCTCCAATTGCTCGAAAAGACGGCTCCACGATTGAACGAGTTGTTGATCCGGAACGGGGAGAATCCGCCATCACACATTATAAAACTCTGGCTTATAATGAGGAAACAGACCTGTCCTATCTCCGCCTTCTTTTAGAAACCGGCCGGACACACCAGATCCGCGTCCATATGAAACACATTGGTCATCCGCTTCCGGGAGATTTTCTTTACAATCCAGATTATCGCTACATTGAACGCCAGGCGCTCCATTCCGCATATTTACGGTTTACTCATCCGATTTCAGGAGATACAATGGAGTTTTCCGCTCCGCTTCCTGAGGATATGGCAGAACTGTTTGCGGATATTCCCTCTTTATATTTTACAAAACAGCAGCTCGCCCTATAGACAGGACAAGCTGCTGTTTGATACTTCTTCTATCGTTCTCCAACCTTCTGATATTTTGTTTTCAACAACCACTTCTGGTCGATCACTTTGATTTCCTCACCAAATCGAATATGCAGCCGCACGGAACCAGCCATCTGCTCAATCTGTTCGATGATTCCCTCGCCAAATTTCGGATGCCTGATCACCTCGCCAATCTGAAACTGTACCACACGATTTTTCTGATTCTGGTATTCCTTTTCACGGCGATACGTATCGCGGATCGGAATTGTCTTGTCGTGGATCGGATTTTTCAGTACCTTTTCATAATCCGGCTTTAATAAAGCCTCTCCTGCCTTGTAATACGGAGTCGGAACTGCTCCCACCAACGAACAACAATATTTCCACGCACTTCCATGAATTCCCGGCTGCCAGAGATATTCTTTCGGAATCTGATAACAATACTGCATATAATGGGCGTATTCATGTTTATAAAGATCCTGACGATCTTCTTTGCTAAGCGGATGCTCTACGGAACGTCCCACAAACAACAATGAAAAATGAAAATGTTCCTCCTCATCAATCCCAGCTTTTGTATAGGAACCAAGGAGGTCTGTTTCCAGACCAAACGTCAGCGGAACTTTTGCACCGTTCAGGTGGAACTTTCGGTCCAGTTCACGATATAAAGACTGTATCTCCGCAGTCAGAATCGGAATTTCTTTTTGTAATGCACGGATCAGATCTGTATTTTCCAGTACGTTCATATTACGGTTTTCTAAGTCCTTTCGGATAATGGTTCTTTAGTACGCCACGGTCTGCTTTGCCAAATCCAAGCGAGTATCCGTCGCAGGTCACGAGTATCCAGCCTTTGAGATTTCCCGCTTCTTCCGGAACAGACAGGGTTTCTCCTTTGAGATACCGCTCCGCCTGCTCGCCAGAACCAATTTCCAAGGATTTCTTCACATCCTGCTCATTCAAGAATAATGCCAACGCATGAGACGGTTCTAAACGTCCTTTTTTCAGGGTACCCACATGAAGTCCCGGGCGCAGAACTTTTAAACCTGTCATCTCCGGCATCTCATTTGGAATCAGATAGAGATTATCGCCGAATGTGAGGAAACGCCTGTCTCTGGTAAGAACTTCCTTGTCTGCAATCAATTCTTCACAAAATGTCTGAAAGTCATTTAAATCCAGCTGCTGCATCTTGCCAGAACCTTTGACACTATTCTTCCCAGCCTGTTTTCCACTTTTCTTTCCGGATTTTGCACTCTTTTCCTCAAAGAAGCTCAGACTATCATCAAAAGATTCTCGCTCGGATCGCACCCCTTTTACAAGCAACGCAAGGAAATGTCCCTCACCATCTGCTTTATGGGGCCAGATACGAACGGTTTTTTGAATATTCGCCTCAGAAGCTGCATCCTGATCTCTGCACCACTCAGGATGTCCTTCCGCGAAATGCTCCGCACATATCGGACGCTCCACATGGAATTCCGGATGACGCTCCAGGAATCGCTCCACTGCCTGTTCATTTTCTTCCGGAGAAAATGTGCAAGTAGAATATGCAATCCTTCCACCGTCTCTGAGCATCTTCGCTGCACAGTCAAGAATTCCGTCCTGGCGGTTCGCACAGAGTGTCACATGGTCCGGACTCCACTCGTTACGGGCATTTTCATCCTTTCGGAACATCCCTTCACCGGAGCACGGCGCGTCAACGACAATGCCATCGAAAAATTCCGTAAATGTCTCCACCAGACCGGCGGGTTCCATATTGGTCACTACCGCATTGGAAATCCCCATTCGCTCCACATTCTGTGCAAGAATCTTTGCGCGCGCAGGATGGATCTCGTTGCACACTAAGAGGCCCTTCTGCGCCATTTTTCCGGCCAGATGAGTACTTTTTCCCCCCGGAGCCGCACAGAGA
>JAZOVL010000069.1:0-1637 GCA_045658685.1 Pilosibacter sp. | reverse complement strand
CAGAAGAAAAATGCCCATCCACATCGCTGTGGACAAGTAACCATTGTTCATAATGGGATTGTGGAAAACTATCGCCAATTGATTGAAGATTACGAGCTGCAAGACCAATTGGTTTCAGAAACAGATACAGAGGTAGTAGCTGCCTTGTTAGACCATTATTATCAGGGAGATGCAAATAAAACGATTCAAAAGGTGGCGGGTAAATTAAAAGGGACCTATGCCCTTGTTATAATGTTTGAGGATCAACCAGGAGTCATTTATGCCGTTCGAAACGTCAGCCCTGTCGTTGTGGCAGAATGTGAAGAAGGAATGATGCTGGCCTCTGATTTGACGGCTCTTGGACAATTTACCAAGCAATACTTTGTAATGCCGGAACATGTGGTTTTGAAGATCGAAGCAAACCAGATGACGTTCGTCAGTTTTGATGGAAATGTGGTGGAGCCAGAACTCTTAACACTTGATTGGGAAATGCAGAGTCTTGGAAAAAATGGCTATCCATTTTATATGGAAAAAGAAATTATGGAGCAACCGGACACATTTCTGGCTACGGTGAAAGACCGAATTGTGAATGGATTGCCAGATTTTACGGCAGATGATGTGCCGGATGAGGCGTTGACCGCATGCAAGAGAATCTGTGTTGTGGCTTGCGGAACCGCATGGCATGCAGGATTAATGCTACAGGCCCTAGTGAAGTCAGTGTTGCACATGCGTATTGATGTGGAACTGGCATCGGAATTCATGTACTCAGATCCAATCATTGATGAAAATACCTTGTTAATTGCAGTGTCCCAATCAGGGGAAACGGTAGACACTTTGGAGGCGGTGAAATATGCCAAAAAACGAGGAGCAAAATGTTTGGCTGTTTTAAATGTACGTGGTTCCGCAATTGCGCGTGAAAGTGATTATGTGCTTTACACAGAAGCCGGACCTGAAATTGCTGTAGCGAGTACAAAGGCATACACCACTCAGTTGGCAGTCATGTATCTTTTAGTGGCAAAGATGGCGCTTCTCAGAGGGAAATATACGTCGGAAGAAACTCGTCATTATATGGAAGAATTCCAGAGGGTTCCGGAGGCTATTCTACGGGTTTTGGAACGGAGAAAAGAAATCCATGTGATTGCGAAAAATGTATTGGAAGCAAAAGATTTATTTATGATAGGACGTGGCATGGATTACTCCACCTTGCTGGAAGGTTCTTTGAAGCTAAAAGAAGTGTCATATATTCATTCTGAGGCATACGCAGCGGGTGAGTTAAAGCATGGGCCGATTGCATTGATTGCGGAGGGCGTTCCGGTGGTTGCGCTGGTTACACAAGAAAAACTAATGTCAAAGGAATTGTCTAATATTAAGGAAGTGAAAGCCCGTGGAGCAGAAGTGGTTCTTTTTATAAAGAAAGAACTGTCCGAACAGGTAAAAGAAGATTATCATGTGGTACTACTTCCAGATTTGGACGATAAATTCATGGTGTTTCCGGCGGTGGTTGCGTTGCAGCTTTTGGCATACTATGTTTCATCGGATAAAGGCTTCGATGTAGATAAACCGAGAAATCTTGCGAAGGTGGTAACAGTAGAATAAAATGTCAGACAATTTAAAAATAATTTAACAAAATGTATTGACAAATACAAAAATGATGATAT
>JAZOVL010000068.1:0-6811 GCA_045658685.1 Pilosibacter sp. | reverse complement strand
AAATCCAGATAATTATAAATAACTCTCAAAGGATGGCGCGAAAGTGCCATCCTTTTTAAAATTTTCGCTAAATCTTAAAAAAACCTCTTTAAAAATGAAATGCTTTTGTATATAATGAGACTGATATTTTGCGCTCATTGGGAGCGGTAGGAAAGTTTTGAAACTTTAGTGATAGATTTTTAAAGAAGTGACAGGAGGAAAATGTCAATGCTGTTTGCGTCACATGACATTGGAATTGACTTAGGTACAGCCAGTATTCTGGTATACATTAAGGGCAAGGGCGTTGTTTTAAAAGAACCGTCCGTAGTAGCTCTCGACAGAGAGACTAATAAAGTTATTACATTCGGTGAAGAGGCTCGTCTTATGATCGGTCGTACACCGGGTAACATCGTTGCTGTTCGTCCGCTCCGTAAGGGCGTTATTTCCGACTACACCGTAACGGAGAAGATGTTAAAGTATTTTATCGACAAAGCGGTTGGTAAGAGAAGTCTGAGAAAACCGAGAATCGCAGTTTGTATCCCGAGTGGTGCGACTGAAGTTGAAAAGAAGGCAGTAGAGGATGCTACTTACCAGGCAGGTGCGCGTGAAGTGTGCATTATCGAGGAGCCGGTAGCTGCAGCGATCGGTGCAGGTATCGATATTTCCAAGGCGTGCGGTAATATGATCGTTGATATCGGTGGCGGTACAGCGGATATCGCGGTGATTTCTCTTGGAGGTACCGTAGTAAGCACTTCTATTAAGACTGCCGGTGACGACTTCGATGAGGCGTTGGTTCGCTACATGAGAAAGAAACATAATCTTCTGATTGGTGAAAGAACTGCGGAGGAGATTAAGATCAACATCGGTGCGGCTTACCGTCGTCCGGAACTGATTACGATGGAAGTCCGCGGAAGAAACCTTGTGACAGGTCTTCCGAAGACCATTACAGTAACTTCTGATGAGACATTGGAAGCACTTCGTGAGCCGGCAATGCAGATCGTAGATGCTGTACACAATGTTCTGGAGAGAACACCTCCGGAGCTTGCTGCGGATATTTTTGACCGCGGTATCGTGCTGACAGGTGGCGGTGCGCTGCTGTCCGGTCTGGACGCTCTGATCGAGGAGAAGACAGGTATCACAACCATGATCGCAGAGGAGCCGTTAACAGCGGTTGCGATCGGTACAGGTAAGTTTATCGAGTTCTTCCACAATCCGAAGCGTGCAGAGCGTTAATTTCAACGTGGGATCGTAACAGGAAACAAAGCAGGATATTACAGATTAATTTATGGCAACTGTAACAGGTTATGTAGAAAAAATTAAATATCGCAATGAAGAGAATGGTTACACAGTATTAAGTGTGGCAGATGGCAAAGAAGAGTATATTCTGGTCGGAACCTTTCCATATATTAGTGAAGGGGAACGAATTGAAGCCACAGGACGTATGGTGGAGCATTCAATTTATGGTGAGCAGCTGGCGGTGGAGAGTTATGAAATTAAGGATCCGGAAGATACGCTGGCGATTGAACGATATCTCGGCTCCGGTGCTATCAAAGGCATCGGAGCTGCTTTGGCTAAAAGGATCGTTAAAAAATTTAAAACGGACACTTTCCGTATCATGGAAGAAGAGCCGGAGCGTTTGGCGGAAGTCAAGGGTATCAGCGAACGTATGGCTATGGAAATTGCCGATCAGGTTGAGGAAAAGCGTGATATGCGTCAGGCGATGCTGTTCTTGCAGCAGTACGGAATTTCCATGAATCTGGCGGTAAAGATTTACCAGCAGTATGGTCAGAGAATGTATTCAGTCATTCAGGAAAACCCGTATCAGCTGGCAGATGATATTTCCGGTGTCGGTTTTAAGATCGCAGACGAGATAGCCGCAAAAGTGGGCATTTTTACAGACTCTGACTATCGGATTAAGAGCGGATTGTTTTATGCGCTTTTGCAGGCAATGGGGAATGGCCACACATATCTGCCGGAAGAGGAATTATTGATCAATGCTTCGGAGCTCCTGAAAGTCGATACTGAACATATGGGAAAACATATCATGGATCTTCAGATGGAGCGAAAGCTGATCGTGAAAGAGAAAGATGAGAAGCGGATTGTATTTCCTACCCAGTTCTTTTACATGGAATTGAATACTGCGCGGATGCTGCATGAGCTAAACTTGAAGGATAAGGTTTCGGAAGAAAAGATCAAGGCGCGGATCAAGCGGATTCTGGAAGCAGATGAGATGGAGCTGGATGAATTGCAGGAGCAGGCAGTCATCGAAGCGGTAAACAATGGTCTTCTGATCGTGACCGGTGGTCCAGGTACGGGAAAGACAACGACGATCAATACGATCATTCGGTATTTTGAGCAGGAGGATATGGAAATCCTGCTGGCGGCTCCGACCGGACGCGCTGCAAAGCGTATGGCAGAGGCGACAGGGTATGAGGCGAAGACCATTCACAGACTATTGGAATTGACGGGAGTTCCGATGATGGAAAACCGAAGTGGTTCCGGAGCTGCGGATGGAGCTTCCGGCGCGGCTGGCAGTGCGCGGCTGGAAGGCATGCATTTTGAGCGAAATGAGCAAAATCCTCTGGATGCGGACGTGATCATCATCGATGAGATGTCTATGGTGGATATTAGCCTGATGCATGCTCTTTTGAAAGCGGTCAATGTGGGTACAAGGCTGATCCTGGTGGGTGACGTGAATCAGCTGCCAAGTGTCGGACCGGGAAATGTGTTGAGAGATATAATCGAATCGAACCGATTCCCGGTAGTGAAACTGACGAAGATTTTCCGCCAGGCGGCAGAGAGCGATATTATTGTCAATGCGCATAAGATTAACGATGGAGAACATGTTCCTCTGGATAAACGAAGCAAGGATTTCTTATTCATAAGAAGAGAATATCCGACCGATATTGTGAGAGATATGATGGTTCTTTTGAGGGATAAACTGCCCAATTACGTGCTGGCAGATTCATCGGAGATCCAGATTATGACCCCGATGCGAAAGGGTATCCTGGGTGTCGAACAGCTGAATAAAGTTCTGCAGGAGAATTTCAACCCTCCGGGTCTGGGTAAGCCGGAAAAGGAATCTGGGGGAACCATTTTCCGCAAGGGTGACAAAGTCATGCAGATCAAAAATAACTACCAGATCGAATGGGAGACCAGAAACCGGTATGGAATTCCGCTGGAGCGCGGAATGGGCGTATTCAACGGAGATACAGGTATTATCCGTGAGGTGAATAATTTTGCGGAAACGCTGGAAGTGGAGTTTGATGAAGGCAGGATGGTAGAGTACAGTTTTAAACAGTTGGAGGAGCTGGAACTGGCATATGCGATCACCATTCACAAATCCCAGGCAAGCGAATATCCGGCGGTGGTGATTCCGGTACATTCCGGTCCCCGCATGTTGATGACGCGAAATCTGATCTATACGGCTGTGACCAGAGCGAAGAAATGTGTGTGTCTGGTAGGTGTTCCTGAGGTGTTCCAGTTTATGGTGGACAATGAAGTGGAGCAGAAACGGTATTCGGGTCTGAAGGACCGGATTATGGAGATTGACTTTTAGTATTAATGAAGAAATTCAATAAAGAAGCAATTCTAAACATTCTTTTTCCCCGCCGCTGTCCGGTGTGTGGGGAGATCGTGAAGCCGGCGGGCAGATTGATCTGCCCGTCCTGCTTTCGGGAACTTTCGTTTGTGAAATCCCCGACCTGTAAAAAATGTGGAAAAGAAATCGAAGATGAGACCATGGAGTTCTGTGAGGATTGTATGGCGCATCGTCATGTCTTTGAGTATGGAATGGCTCTGCTCAATTATAACGATGCAGCCAGAAATTCCATGGTACAGATTAAATATCATAACAAAAGAGAATATCTGGATTTCTACGGAGCAGCGTTGGCTGCGAGGTATGAGCGGATAATTCGTAAAATGAAAGTGGATGCGATCATCCCGGTTCCTGTCCATCCATCCCGCAGACGAAAGCGAGGATTTAATCAGGCAGAAGTATTGGCGAACATCGTAGGGGAACGTCTGGGCATTCCGGTAAGATCGGAACTGTTAAAGCGTACAAAAAAGACCCTTCCTCAAAAAGAGCTTTCGGCTGGCGAACGTTTGAAAAATCTGTCAGGTGCATTTCAAACGGAAGCTGTTCCGGCAGATATCAGGCGTGTGCTGCTGGTAGATGACATTTATACAACAGGAAGTACGATTGAGGCGTGTGCGCGCGTTTTGAAGGCATCAGGAATCGAAAACATATATTTTGTGGTTATCTGTACGGCAGGTGGACGCTAGACTGCCAGATCTGGTGACCGGCTGAAATGCCATGGAAAAATCATAAATTTTGTATTGAAAAAAATAATGAAAAAACTGGAAAAAGGTTGTAAAATCAAGAAAAAAACCACTTGACGTAGTATTGCATCTATGCTACAATGCTAGGGCGAATGGAAGAACATAGGTCTATTTTTTTATGCCTAAAATCGATAGCAAGTATGAAAGCATGAAAAGAAGAGACCGCCTTACAACAATGAAATTAAACGGAGGTGGAAGTCGTGCGCACAAGGATTACACTGGCATGTACAGAATGCAAGCAGCGCAACTACAATATGACAAAGGATAAGAAAACTCATCCGGATCGTATGGAAACAAAGAAGTACTGCAGATTCTGTAAGACACACACAATGCACAAAGAAACAAAATAATCCGGTTTGCAGAAGGACGTGAATTTATGGGTGAAACAGTAAGTAATGAGAAAGCTCCAAAAAAGAGCTTTATCAAAGGCTTAAAGGTTGAGTTCAAGAAAATCATCTGGCCGGATAAGGCGACACTTACAAAACAGACAGGTGCAGTACTTGCAGTTTCTGTAGCGTTAGGTGCGCTTATCGCAGTCCTCGATTTAGTTATTAAGTTTGGTCTGAACATCATTATTGGTTAAGGATGAGGTAAAGATTATGTCAGAAGCACAATGGTATGTTGTACACACTTATTCCGGTTATGAGAATAAGGTAAAAGTTGACATCGAAAAAACAATCGAAAATAGAGGACTTCAGGACCAGATCCTGGAAGTTTCCGTCCCGCTTGAAGAGGTTATCGAGCTTAAAAACGGTACACAGAAACAGGTAGAGCGTAAGATGTTCCCGGGCTATGTTCTGATTCATATGATTATGAATGATGACACATGGTACGTGGTACGTAACACAAGAGGCGTTACCGGTTTCGTAGGACCGGGATCCAAACCGGTTCCGTTAAGCGAAGAGGAAATGAGAAGTCTTGGATTCAAGACAACCGGAGTTGTCGTTGATTTTGCGGTAGGAGAGCCGATCGTGGTTATCTCCGGTGCATGGAAGGATACCGTTGGCGTTATCAAGAACGTGAATGAGTCCAAACAGACAATTACAATCAACGTCGAAATGTTCGGCCGTGAAACACCGGTTGAACTGAACTTTTCTGAAGTAAAGAAAATGTAACAGTTAGCGCCTTTCCGGCCTGGTCGGAAGTTTGGCGCGTGGGAGGGAAATCCCCGACATTACCACATGATTTAGGAGGTTGCTAATTATGGCAAAGAAAGTAACAGGATATATTAAATTACAGATCCCGGCAGGCAAGGCTACACCAGCTCCGCCAGTAGGTCCGGCACTCGGCCAGCACGGTGTTAACATCGTACAGTTCACAAAGGAGTTCAACGCAAGAACTGCTGATCAGGATGGCATGATCATTCCGGTAGTTATCACAGTTTACGCTGACAGAAGCTTCAGCTTCATCACAAAGACTCCGCCGGCTGCTGTATTATTAAAGAAGGCTGCAAAGATCAAATCCGGTTCCGCAGTTCCGAACAAGACAAAAGTAGCTACACTGTCCAGAGCAGAAGTACAGAAGATCGCTGAGTTAAAGATGCCAGACCTCAACGCAGCAAGCATCGAGGCAGCTACAAGCATGATCGCTGGTACAGCTCGTTCCATGGGTATCGTAGTAGAAGACTAATTTTCGAACGAAATCCGATTTTGATAGATAATACAGTTATTTAGTGGGAGGGAGCACTCCCGACATTACCACAGGAGGTTTTTAAAATGAAAAGAGGAAAAAGATACGTAGAAGCGGCAAAAGCTATCGACCGCGCTACTCTTTATGATACAGCAGACGCTATCGCATTAGTAAAGAAAGCTGCTGTTGCTAAATTTGATGAGACAATCGAGGCTCACTTAAGAACAGGCTGTGATGGCCGTCATGCTGACCAGCAGATCCGTGGTGCTGTAGTATTACCGCACGGTACAGGTAAGACAGTTAGAATTCTCGTATTCGCTAAAGGCGCTAAAGCTGATGAGGCTGCAGCAGCTGGTGCTGACTACGTTGGTGCTGAGGAATTAATTCCGAAGATCCAGAACGAAGGCTGGTTAGATTTCGATGTAGTAGTAGCTACACCGGATATGATGGGCGTTGTTGGTCGTCTTGGTCGTGTACTTGGTCCGAAGGGCTTAATGCCGAACCCGAAGGCTGGTACAGTAACAATGGACGTTACAAAGGCTATCAACGAGATCAAAGCTGGTAAGATTGAGTACAGACTTGATAAGACAAACATCATCCACGTGCCAGTAGGTAAGGCTTCTTTCACAGAAGAACAGTTAGCGGACAACTTCCAGACGCTTATGGATGCAATCATCAAAGCTAAACCGAGCACAGTTAAGGGCGCTTACCTTAAGAGCGTTACATTAACATCCACAATGGGCCCGGGCGTTAAATTAAACGTTGCTAAGTTAATGAACTAATTTTTTGGTCAGAGTTTACAAAACTAAAAACCAAAATTTGGATAAGTTGACGAATGAAATTTGATTGACAATCCGAATAT
>JAZOVL010000067.1:0-2877 GCA_045658685.1 Pilosibacter sp. | reverse complement strand
ATAAAGAAATAGCAATACACTGAACTTTAATAGATACAGCAGGCTTTAGATAACACGGGAGGTAAGTCATTATGAACATTTCAAAATTTACACAGAAATCCATGCAGGCAGTGGAACGAAGTGAGAAGCTTGCCTATGAATATGGAAATCAGGAAATTGAACAGGAACATTTATTATATGCGCTTCTGACATTAGAAGACAGTCTGATATTGAAATTAATAGAAAAAATGGAAATTCATAAGGAACATTTTACAAATCGCTGCGAACAGGCATTGAATAAAAGAGTCAAAGTACAGGGCGGACAGGTCTATGTAGGCAAAGATTTGAACAAAGCCTTAATCAGTGCAGAAGACGAAGCAAAACAGATGGGAGATGAATATGTTTCCGTAGAGCATTTGTTTCTGGCGATGTTAAAATATCCTAACAGAGAGCTAAAAGAGATTTTCCGGGAATATGGAATTAACAGAGAACGTTTTTTGTTAGTCTTGTCAACCGTCAGAGGAAATCAGAGAGTGACCAGTGATAATCCTGAGGCAACGTATGATACTTTGGAAAAATACGGTCAGGATTTGGTGGAAAAAGCAAAACATCAGAAGTTAGACCCGGTGATTGGACGAGATGCGGAAATTCGTAACCTGATTCGCATTCTTTCCAGAAAAACGAAAAATAATCCGGTTTTGATTGGGGAACCGGGAGTGGGTAAGACCGCAGTAGTGGAAGGGCTGGCACAGAGAATTGTCCGTGGAGATGTTCCCGGCGGATTGAAGGATAAGAAGATTTTTGCGCTGGATATGGGAGCCTTGGTGGCAGGAGCCAAATACCGTGGAGAATTTGAAGAACGTTTGAAAGCGGTTTTAGAAGATGTGAAAAACAGTGACGGACAGATTTTACTGTTCATTGACGAACTTCATACCATTGTGGGCGCAGGAAAAACAGATGGTGCCTTAGATGCCGGAAATATGTTAAAACCCATGTTGGCAAGAGGCGAGCTTCACTGTATTGGAGCCACAACTTTGGACGAATATCGTCAGTATATTGAAAAAGACCCGGCATTGGAGAGAAGATTTCAGCCGGTTATGGTAGAGGAACCTACGGTGGAAGATGCAATCTCCATTTTAAGAGGTTTGAAAGAAAGATATGAAGTATATCATGGGGTAAAAATTATGGATAACGCATTGGTCAGTGCGGCGGTACTTTCCAATCGCTATATTTCCGATAGATTTTTACCGGATAAAGCAATTGACTTAGTAGATGAAGCCTGTGCTCTGATTAAAACGGAACTGGATTCCATGCCAACGGAAGTGGATGAACTGAGACGCCGCGTGATGCAGATGGAGATTGAAGAGGCAGCATTGAAAAAAGAAGATGACCGGCTGAGTCAGGAACGTCTGGCTAATTTGCAGAAAGAATTGGCGGAATTAAAAGAAGAATTTAACAATCGATCTGCGCAGTGGGAAAATGAAAAAGCCAGTGTGGAAAAACTTTCTCATTTAAGAGAAGAAATTGAGGACATGAACAACCACATTCAGATTGCCCAGAGAGAAGGGGATTATGAAAAGGCTGCGGAATTAAGTTATGGAAAACTTCCGGAATTGAAAAAACAGTTGGAAATCGAAGAAGAAAAAGTGAAAAATGCGCAGTTTTCTTTGGTGCATGAGAGTGTATCCGAGGAAGAAATCGGGAAAATTGTTTCCCGATGGACCGGAATTCCGGTAGCGAAATTAACAGAAAGTGAAAGAAATAAAACACTTCATTTAGATGAAGAACTGCATAAACGTGTCATTGGTCAGGAAGAAGGGGTGACTTTAGTTTCCGAAGCTATCATTCGTTCCAAGGCAGGCATCAAAGATCCTTCCAAGCCAATCGGTTCCTTCCTTTTCTTAGGACCTACCGGAGTAGGTAAGACTGAGTTGGCAAAGGCGTTGGCAGTAAGTATGTTTGATGATGAAGCCAATATGGTTCGTATCGATATGAGCGAATATATGGAGAAACACTCCGTTTCCAGACTGATTGGAGCGCCTCCCGGATATGTGGGATATGATGAGGGCGGACAGCTTACGGAAGCGGTCAGAAGAAGACCTTATGCTGTGGTACTCTTTGATGAGATTGAGAAGGCGCATCCTGATGTGTTCAATGTATTGCTGCAAGTTCTTGATGATGGCCGGATTACCGATTCACAGGGCAGAACCGTGGATTTCAAGAATACTATTTTAATCATGACATCTAACATAGGTTCTTCTTATTTATTAGAGGGCATTGCGAAGGACGGAACCATTGAGGAGAGTGCAAGAAATGCAGTTATGAATGAACTTCGGATGCATTTCAGACCGGAATTTTTAAATCGTCTGGATGAGACTATTTTGTTTAAACCTCTTACAAAAGGTGATATTGGAAATATCATTCATTTGATTGTAAAAGACATCAATGCCAGATTGTCTGACAGGGAGATTTCCATTGAAATCACACCGGCAGCAGAGAATTATATTGTGGAGGAAGGATATGACCCGGTATACGGGGCAAGACCTTTGAAACGATTCGTGCAGAAACATGTGGAAACTCTGGCAGCTAAAATGATTCTTGCAGACAAAGTAGAAGTAGACAATGAGACAGATTTCAGAAGAATTCATAGTGTATGGGGACTTCAAGATGCGGAGTTTGCACCAGAGATCGAAACATATTTGCAAAGAATTATGAAAGAAGTCATCATTCCAAAAACGGATCTGATGGTCCGCAATCTCTGTATGGGCACCGTGCTTTGCGGAAGCAAACTGGACAAAAAAGAATCCTACCGGCTGCTGGACCGTTTTGTGGACCTGGGCGGCAATTTCCTGGATACGGCACGGGTCTATGCCGATTGGATCCCCGGTGCCGTGCCCA
>JAZOVL010000066.1:0-3651 GCA_045658685.1 Pilosibacter sp. | reverse complement strand
CTGGGGATGTGTGGATTGGTAGGCGGAATCGTCTTATTATTGGTTGCTCGTCGCTATGCTCCGAATCTGGCAAATTTAATACTGTTGCTCATTGAAGTGTGCGCGGTACTATTGATCATATTAGTAAGTGTAGTTCTGTATTTTGCACTGAAAAAAACAAAGAAAACAGAGGAGCAGAAAGCTTCTGATGAGACCAACAACATAATTAAAAGCGGCAGAAAGAATCTTATGGGACTTCGCAGAATGACTATGGAAATTAAAAATGCGCGCGCTCGTACGTTGAGCACAGAAATCTGTGGCTCGATTGAACGAATCTTTCGTACATTAAAAGAGAGACCGGATCAAATCGGTTCATTGAGACCATTTTTTAATTATTATCTTCCGACTCTGGAGAAGATACTCGTTAAGTATAAAGAAATCGAATCCAGCGGTGTACCGACTGGGGAGATAACACACAGCACGATTACATGTTTAGAAGATATTAAAATCGCAATGGAAAGGCAGTATAACAATCTGTTTGAGACTGATATTTTGGATCTTACAGTAGAAATGGAAGTTCTTACTCAAATCTGTAAAAGAGATGGTCTTTTGACAGATGAAGATTTTCATTCAGAGAAAACGATGTAAATAATTGAAAAGAAGGGGAGGAAGAGGCATGACATACACAGTTGTATTGAAAGAATTACCAATGAGTTTACAGAAAATGCTGGCGATGGAAGAGGCATCATTAAAAGAACCACATTATGCAGCAGCGCTTACAATCGCAGCGTTGGCTGTATATCCGATCGATAAAAATGCAGCATGTGAGATGTTGGAGTTCCTTCAGGGACCCAAAGGCCTCTCTACTTACGATAAGCAGTTTATTGCAGATCGTTTCAGGGATAAGGATTATGTGCCGCGTTCTTATTTTGAAGGCTCTACTCCGGAAAATGGATATGAGCCGGAAAAACCTTACACGATAACGTTTTTTGAAAATCTGTACAGCAGAGATCAGTTAAAAGACGGATACCTGACCCTGCATGTAAAATCCGGAGGAGCTGATTCTGCGCGTCAGATCAAATTGCGTACAAAGCCATCTACGGGACAATGGTTTTTATGGGAGCAGTTTTTATTAGCGGACATCCGCAAACCGGTAAGTGCAGATCCGTGGGCGTAATTTTGAAATTCTAATTTTCGTCAGAATGACAACCAAAGATAATAATGAAAATGGAGGATAGATTTATGGCGGTTCAAGTAACGAATTATCAATGTCCGGCTTGTACCGGCCCGGTACATTTTTCACCGGAATCCGGCAAAGTGGTATGTGATTACTGTGGTTCTACTTATGAACTTAAAGAAATAGAAGCAATTTATGCGGAGAAAGATGCCAAAGCAGCACAGGCGCAGGCAGATGCAGAGGAAAAAGAAAAGGTTGAAGCTGCAGCAGAAGATATAGATGTGAAAGAACAAGAGGAAGACGATCGTAATGGAACGGAATTTTCCGGTGATTGGGATACGACAGAGCTCAACAGCAACTGGGGTGCAGATGCAGATGGCATGAAAATGTACAATTGCCCGTCTTGTGGAGCAGAACTGATCTGTGATAGTTCCACGGGTGCAACGTCTTGTCCATACTGTGGCAACCCGACCGTTGTTCCTGGACAGTTTACCGGTGCACTGAAACCAAACTATGTAATTCCGTTTAAAGTAGAGAAAGATGATGCGATTGAGGCGCTGAAGAAACATTACAAAGGAAAAATTTTCCTTCCGGGAACATTTACATCCAATAATCATCTTCAGGAAATCAAAGGTGTGTATGTACCGTTCTGGATGTTTGACGGAAAGGCAGATGCATCAGCAACTTACAAAGCATCAAACACTTCCGTACATAGATCGTCAAATGAAGAAATTACGACAACGACTATATTTAGAGTGAGACGCGGCGGTAATATGTCATTTGAAAAGGTTCCGGTAGATGCTTCCACCAAGATGCCGGATGATTATATGGATTCCATCGAGCCATATGATTATAGTGAGTTAAAAGAGTTTTCGACCGCTTACCTTCCGGGATTTCTGGCTGATAAATATGATGTGACTGTGAAAGACAGCTGGAAAAGAGCGGATAAACGCTGTGAGGCTACCGTGAAAGCAGCCCTTCGAAGCACTGTGACCGGATACGACAGTTGTGTCACTGAGCGAGAATGGGTCAACATGGAACGTGGAAAGGTTCATTATGCACTGCTTCCGGTATGGCTCCTCACTACAAAATGGAATGGCAAGACGTTCCTGTTTGCTGTGAATGGTCAGACCGGCAGAACAGTTGGAGACCTTCCGGTCAGCAAAGGAAAAGTGTGGGCAATGTTTGCAGGACTGGCTGCAGGATTTAGTGTAGCAGGTTCACTCGTTGCAACACTGTTTATCTAAGGAGGGGACGAAGATGAAGAAATACATACATTTAATCTTAACTATGTTTTTGATCGGAATGATTTCCATCTCGTCTTTTGCGTCTGATATGTACGTGTACGATGAGGCCGGTCTTCTTGAGGCAGAGGAATTGGTATCTCTTGATGAAGAGGCAGCAGCCATTTCTGAAAAATTCGGATATGGAATTTACACAATAATCGTAAGTGATTACCAGAAATACAGTACCAGCGATGTCTTTACTACAGCGACAGAGATGTACCACGGACTTGGTTTGGGCAAAGGAGAAAATCGTGAAGGTATTCTTTTGATGCTCAGTATGGAAGATCGTGATTATGCAACCTTCTTCTATGGAGAAAACGTAGAATATGCATTTGACGAATACGGACAGATTCAGCTGGAAGACCAGTTCTTGGATGATTTCGCTGAAAACGACTGGTACGATGGTTTCGAAGATTATCTTGAAACATGTGATGAATTTTTAGGACTTGCAGCAGCCGGAAAGCCTGTGCGTGAAAGTCATGCATTGATGTATGCTGCAGTGGTTGGTGTGGCGATCGTAGTTGCTTTTCTTGTGACTAAGGGACTCGAAATGACCATGAAGAGCGTAAAGACAGGAGGCAGTGCGGCATCTTATGTGACCGATGGAGGCCTTCAGCTGACTGTCAGTAGTGATGCATACGTAAATACGATCAGGACTCGCAGAAAAATCGAGAGTTCGTCAAAGAGATCCGGCTCTGGATCCGGTTCCGGCTCTCACAGAGGCGGCGGAGGTTCCGGTCGAAGCGGAAAGTTTTAGGAACAAGAGAGTGATTCTGGTATCAGGATCACTTTTCTTCCATCAGCCGTTATATTTTCCCGGAGAAAGGGCGGAGAAATCATGAAACTGAAAATTATTGTATTAATGGTGGTACTTATGGGGATTTTTTCATTTTTATTTGGATGCGGTAAAAATAATAAACCGATAAATGTTCCAATGAGTAATACATCAGCCCTTGTTCATCAGCAAACGGTAACAGCGGCAGAAACGGAGTCAATTACATCGATGGAACTGCCGGATGGTGCCAAGCTGACCGGCCTGTATTTGACTCATCAGGGAATGGCGAGGATGCCATATTATATCATGAAGACGCCAGAGAACGGCACATTTATGAAAATATCTGATTTAAGTCCGGACGATTACGAGATGTGGAAACACGACGATACAGATGACCATGTACAGCCGAAAGAATATTTTGGGTATATTGAAAC
>JAZOVL010000065.1:0-1884 GCA_045658685.1 Pilosibacter sp. | reverse complement strand
GCTGTTATGCCGATCATGATTCCGTTATCTGATCTTCTTGGAGTAACAAGACAGACAGCTGTTCTTGCATACAACTTTGGTGATGGTTTCTGTAACTACATTTTACCGCACTCCACAGCGTTAATGGGTATTATCAGTGCTGTAAATATCCCGTATGACCGTTGGATGAAGTTCATGTGGAAATTATTCCTGATCTGGGCAGCAGGAGCTTGCGTGATGACAGCCATTGCACAGTTCATGGGTTACGGTCCGATGTAATAGGAAGATAAAGTTGAATGGAAGACAGAAAGGGGAAAGCCCTAATATGAAGCAGCAGATTTTTGAAGCAATTGATAAAAAGAAAGAGACACTCTGTGAAATGGCCGATTTTATTTTCGACCATCCGGAGTATAGAGGAAACGAATATCAGGCAGCTGAACTTCTTACTTCTTATTTAAAAGAGCAGGGATTTCAGGTAGAAATGGGACTTGCCGGCTTTGAGACTGCATTCCGTGCAGTGTACGACCATGGAACCGGCGGTCCGGTTATCGGAATGCTCTGCGAGTACGATGCATTAGAAGGACTTGGTCACGGCTGCGGCCACCATATGCAGGGACCGGCTTGTCTCGGTGCGGCGGTAACATTAGCCCATATGGAGAATGATAAGAATTATACCGTTGTTGTATACGGAACTCCAGCCGAAGAGACTCTCAGTGCAAAATGCACTATGGTCGAAGAGGGCTGTTTTAAAGAGCTCGATGTGGCATTTATGATGCATGGCGGTCCAAATACATGCACAGATGTGAAGTGCATGGCATCAGATGTATATAATGTAGTATTTCATGGTAAACGCGCCCATGCGGCACTGGCACCGGAAAAAGGAAGAAGTGCACTGGACGCTCTGATGATCGCATTCCAGGGAATCGAGTTTATGAGGGAGCATGTGCCGGAAGATGTGAAAATGCACTACACATTAACAGAACTTCCGGGTCCGGCCAACGTGGTTCATGTAAGATCAAGCGCAAAGATTTACCTCCGTTCTTTCCATAAAAAGAATCTGGACGATCTGACCCAGAGATTTGAAAATGTAATCAAAGGTGCAGCGCTGATCACTGACACAACTTATGAAATCAGCCGTGAGAAACAGTTATTTAACAAAATCCCGGTACTGATTTTAAATCAGCTTCTGATGGAAAATGCAGAACTGGCGGGCGCACCGCAGCTTGCTCCGCCGAGAGAACGTACCGGTTCCACAGACTTCGGAAATGTTATGTACCATATTCCGGGTTCCTGCATCCGTGTGGCGTTTGTTCCGGCAGGAACATCTTCCCACTCACAGGAATTTGTAGATGCCGGAAAGACACAGTCTGCCCACGATTGTATTATTTATGCTGCCAAGTCTATTGCTGGTGCAGCATGGGATTTAATCTCTACAGATGGTCTCATGGAACAGGTAAAGGAAGAATTTGCCGAAAATAAAAAGAAATATTGCTAAACAATAAAAAGGGGTGTCACACATTTGTGTGCACCCCCATCGTATTTATAAGCACATCTCATAAATCTTCTTCACATCTTCTGCATACAGAGTCTTAAATCCTGCAATGCAGCCTTTTCTGCAGGCTTTCTGTGCCATAATGTCAAAGTCTTCCTCTTTGATGCCAACTTTTGTGAAAGTATTATCGAGACCGATCTTATTAAATAAGAAGTCGGCAGTTGCTTCGATCGCTTTTTCTGCGATTTCCATCGGCGGAAGGGAAGCATCGATACCGAATACATTGACACCAAGTTTTACATAACGGTCAACGTTGCTCTCATCGAGACAGTATTTCATCCATCTTGGTGTGAGGATTGCCAGTCCCAGACCGTGCGTGATGTCATAGACAGCAGAGAGTTCATGCTCCATCG
>JAZOVL010000064.1:0-2581 GCA_045658685.1 Pilosibacter sp. | reverse complement strand
AGAAAAAGCCCAGATAGATAATCTGAGCAAGTTCTCTGATAATCAGATTCACTGATATACCATCTTGGCAGATTCAGTATATCACGAATCGGGAAATACGACAATTCCCGAATATCTGTTTATCAGAGACTTGCCCGGAAGGGCAGGAGGAGATGATGGAATGAACATGAATGAAAAAAATAAAATTGAGAATTGTAGAATAGAATCAAAACTGAAACTGATTAATATGGATTCAGTAGAGGTGGAACAGGTAGAATGGCTGCTTTATCCGTTTATTCCTTATGGGAAAGTGACCATTATACAAGGAGATCCAGGTGAAGGAAAGACAACGATGGTACTTCAGATTATTGCAAAACTGACCAAAGGGGAACCGATTCTTCCTGTCACTGATACAATGAAAACAAAAGAAAAACGAAGTGATGAAGTCGATAGTGAGAATGCGGATTTAAATGCCGAAGATAATAGGCAGGAACGCTCTCTTATGTCGCCTGTAAATGTGATTTACCAGACAGCAGAGGATGGTTTGGGAGATACCATAAAACCCAGATTGCTTGCTGCAGGTGCAGACTGCTCCAAGGTGCTGGTTATTGATGATACAGACCAGCCATTGACAATGGCAGATATCCGGCTGGAGGAGGCAATTATACAGACAAAAGCAAGAATGGTTGTGCTTGATCCAATTCAGGGATTCTTGGGAGCTGAAGTTGATATGCACCGTGCAAATGAGATTCGTCCGCTGATGAAGCGCATTGCAGTGCTGGCAGAAAAATATCACTGTGCGATTATCTTAATCGGACATATGAACAAAAACAGTAACGGAAAATCTTCCTACCGTGGACTTGGATCCATTGACTTTCAAGCAGCAGCAAGAAGTGTCCTGATTGTTGGCAGAATCAAGGAAGAACCAGAAACGAGGGTGGTGTGCCATACGAAAAGTTCTTTAGCACCGGAAGGAAAATCTATTGCTTTTCGATTAGATAAGGATAATGGATTTGAGTGGATTGGAGAATATGATATCAGTGCAGACGAGTTGCTTAATGGAGATGGCAAGGGACAGAAAAGCCGGAAAGCGAAAGAATTTCTGCTTGAGATACTGGCAGATGGTGGTATGTCACAGAAGAAAATATTAGAAGAAGCTGCGAAGCGTGGAATCAAAGGAAAAACGCTGAGAAATGCGAAGTCAGAACTGGAAGTAGATTCGATAAAACGGGGAAATCAGTGGTACTGGGTGCTGCCTGAATAGAAAAGGAAGATGGCAAGGTGACCATATCTTAAGAAAAGGGCATCTTGCCACCTTGAAAGGAGATAGGATGAAAAACAGAAATGTGCAGATCCCATACGAGTTGTTCTTTCAACTTTTGCAATATTTTTTGATGGAAAACTATGAAAGCGAAGAAATAATTCGGCAGGGATTGGAAAGAAAGTTGGATACAATGGTCAACCGAGAATTATACAGCAAATATAAAACTGCACCGACAGAGGAAGAACGGGAAAAATCCCGGCAGGAATATCTGGACAGGCGGGGAATACCAGAGAACTTTCGATGGTAAAGATTTTCTCTGATTGCCTTATTACAGGAGCGTGTCACGCACCTGTAGATAGCAGACAAGGAGAGGTCTGATAAGGCGCAGACGGAACGTTATGAATATATTGGCAATTTGTTTGGAGCTGAAAAATTGTAAAGGGGGCCCTGAAACAGGGCGTCCTTATGGAAAACGATAAGTGGAAGGGAGAATGTCACAATGAAAGAAGGAAGATTAGGATACAACAGTTATAACAAAAGATATGGATTATTATCATCAGATTTATGGATTGATACGGGATTTCACTGTGGAGAATGTCTGGAAGTGTTGCTTGATGATGAATGGGTTCAGACCAGGATGGAAATGAATCCTGCAAGAGAATGGTATCTTGTAGGAACACCGTATTGTGGTGATCTGGAATATATCCGGGCAAGGATACCGGGATAAGTCAGCCATACAAGTAACGCAGGAGTGAACCGACCAACGGGAGGAATAGCCCCCGGCAGGGCGCAAGGGTACTTTTGATGGACGGAACGGATGTCGAAAGTGCTTTTGCGTTTTACTTTTGACAAAAGTAACAAAACCGCCGTATCCGGTGAATATTTCTTTTTATACTATAGCTGGCAAAGATACAAATTTATGTGCCATGTCTGGCACTGGTTTTAGAAAGCGGGGTGAGGAATATGACGATGAAACGAACAATCAGTGGTATGATCGGGACAGGGTCTCTGGCTCATAACAGACGAGATTTTATAGCAGAAAATGTTGATCCAGACAGAGTGCAATTAAATATTTGTTACCGGAATGAGAATCTGAAAGAAGTCTATAAAGAGCTGTTTGATGAAGCTGTAGAACGGTATAATGTCGGGAAAAGAAAAGATCGGCAGATTACAAATTATTATGAAAAGATTCGCCAAGGGAAACAGGAAAAGCTGTTCCATGAAGTGATTTTCCAGATTGGAAACCGAGAAGATATGGCGGTTGGAACAGATGAGGGAGATTTGGCTGTAAAGGTACTGAATGAGTATGTGAAAGATTTCCAGAAACGAAATCCGACA
>JAZOVL010000063.1:0-1537 GCA_045658685.1 Pilosibacter sp. | reverse complement strand
ATTACCTTTGATGATTTCATGGAACAGGTGACGCAATAAATCGCCAGACGGTGTCTGGCAAATCACGAGAACAAACCGCTGCAACTTTCACCCTTCGTCGGGATGAAAATTGCAGCGGTTTTCTTTTTTGTATTTACAGTTCGGTGACAATATTATTTTCTGTTGCGCACTTTTCCGAAGGACAGCATACTGTCAGCTTGTCTCTGTGTCTCTATAGCGATTACTTCAAATGTAGATCCCGTGAGTTGCAGTAATACCCGGTATTTTTCTTCATACGCCTGAACGAACTCTGTGTTAAGTTGCGTTATTTGTAGGTTGATATTTTCGTAGCTTATCGTTTTGATTTTTTCTATAACTTCCTCGTTAAGAGCAACATGATCTTCTGGAAAAGTGCCAGGATGTTCTTTTTCAATCCGCAACATTTCCTGAGCGGTATCTTTGTGTTGCCAAATTCGAAGATCAGAATACTGATCAATTTCCTTTTGACTAATACCCACAAAGTATTCTGCTGTAGTTGCAATGCCATCGATTAATTCTTTGAACTTTGGGTAATCACTCATATTCAAGTGGACATTCAACAAATCGTTGGCCATTTTACAATCCAACTGATATCTCTGCAAGAGATGGATTGCCTTTGTCGGATCAGTAAAACCATTATCCATCACATCTTTAAGAACCCTCATGGGATTGATGTCATTTAAGATCTGCAGAAAAATTTCTCTGAGCCTATTCCACTTCTCATCTTCGTTTTTCAGAAAAGACTCTCTCTGGATTTGCTTTTTTGTAAATGCTATTGTTACGATGATTGAAATTACGGCAATCACTGAACCCAGTATTGTTCCATAATACCCCAGCACGTCCGAACCATCCCATACAGTTATGTAGCCACAATTGGCCTTATAGCATTCGTTGATTATGACCGGAATGCCGACAATCAAAAAAACAGCTCCTAATACTATGAGGAACTTGGTTTTCTTTGACATGTGCGTCCCTCCTCAGTGATTGATTTTTACAAATGTTACTTTCGTTTTCTTTTTCCCTTGCCATGGGTCATGCTGCCTTTGCCACGCTGGCTGATCGGGCTGTTCATGTGCTTGGACAGTTTCAGCACTTCAATCAGATTTGTAAACTGCTCCATGGTAAGTGCATCGTAGTCAATGCCAAGGTTGGCGAGGAACAGACGGGCTTTCTTTTCTTCGGCGCTGCCCTTGTAGTCCATGGCATCCTGTAATTGTTTTTGCACTTCCAGAGCGGCGCAACTCTCGTCAGCTGTGGTTGCGTCCTTGCGGTGCGTATCTCGAATATCACGGAGGATGCCTGTCAAATCTTTTGAAACTACATGACCAAAGTATTCATCTTCCTGCACCTGTGTCAATTCCAAAGTGCGCAGGTACAAGTCCTGCTGGTCATTTCCTTTTTTCTTAATTACAGATTGGCGGACAGCTTCCATAGCAGCGTTCATGTTAGTGATCCGCATATCCGCAATGCGGTCAACATAGATTTCCGCATCCAGCATCATGCGCTGAAAATCTTTGTG
>JAZOVL010000062.1:0-2143 GCA_045658685.1 Pilosibacter sp. | reverse complement strand
CATATTTTAGAGGATCTGGAATTCATGAAAGAACTGCAGCCGGATATGGTTGGGATTGGACCATTTCTTCCACACCATGCTACACCGTTTGCAAATGAATCTGCGGGATCTCTCGATATGACGATTCGCTTACTTGCGATCACAAGGCTAATATTACCGGAAGTTTTGCTTCCGGCGACGACTGCACTGGGAACGCTGGATCCGACAGGAAGAGAAAAAGGTGTATTGGCTGGAGCTAATGTTGTGATGCCAAATCTTTCTCCGGAGAATGTCAGAGAAAATTATCTGTTGTACGATAATAAACTATGTACCGGTTCGGAAGCAGCTGATGGATTGCGTTTGTTAGATGAAATGATGAAAAAGATTGGTTATGAGATTTCGCTCGATCGAGGTGACCGGGCAGGAAGAGAGGTAAGAATATGGCATTAAATCAGACTCCGGCTTCGGAGAGAATCCATATTGGCTTTTTTGGTCGTCGAAATGCAGGTAAATCCAGTGTAATGAATGCGGTAACAGGACAGAACCTTGCGGTTGTATCTGATGTGAAAGGAACAACGACAGATCCTGTTTACAAAACTATGGAACTTCTTCCACTGGGACCGGTCATGGTCATTGACACACCTGGTATTGATGACGAGGGTGAACTTGGCAAACTTCGTGTAACGAAGAGCCGCCAGGTTTTAAACAAAACAGATCTTGCAATTCTCGTTGTAGACGGTACAGAGGGAATGAAACAAGAAGATATGGACATGAAGGATCTTTTCATTAAGAAAAATATTCCGTATCTGATCGTATTTAATAAGACGGATCTTAATGCGAATACAGAACGTCAAGAGAATATTGTTTATGTCAGTGCCTTAACAGGAGACGGTATTCAGGAATTAAAAGAAAAAATCGGCACTATGAAAAAAGCAGATGTGGAGCGTAATCTGTTGGAAGGCCTGGTGAATGCTGGTGATATGGTAATCTTAGTTACACCGATTGATAAGGCAGCACCGAAGGGACGCCTCATCCTTCCCCAGCAGATGACCATTCGTGCTTTGTTAGATCATGGCTGCATGACGATGGTTGTCCGTGATACAGAACTGCCTGCTGCACTGGAAAAACTGGAAAGAAAACCAGATTTGGTTATTACAGACAGTCAAGCATTCGGAAAAGTTTCGAAAATTGTTCCGCGAGAGATTCCGTTGACATCATTCTCCATTTTGATGGCGCGCTATAAAGGAGATCTGGAGCAGGTGATCGAAGGTGTCAGCATGCTGGACCGTCTGGAAGATGGTGACAGGGTATTAATTTCCGAGGGTTGTACCCATCATCGTCAATGTAACGATATCGGTACAGTAAAACTCCCGGGGTGGATCCGTGATTACACGAAAAAAGAGGTAGAGTTCTGCTTTACATCTGGAACTGAATTTCCGGAGGACTTATCTCCGTATAAGATGATTGTGCACTGTGGAGCATGTATGCTCAATGAAAGAGAGATGAAATATCGTCAGTCATGGGCAAAGGATCAGAAGATTGCGATGACTAACTATGGTATTCTGATTGCACATGTGCATGGGATTTTAAAGAGAAGTGTGGAACCGTTCCCGGCGATTGCAGAATTATTGGATTAGTTTTGTGAAAAAAGATCTGTTCAATTATAGGACAGATCTTTTTTTGATGGTATTAACAATATCTCAGTACTTGACAATGCATAGTAGCTGGTATAATATAATAAATGTAAACGAAATATTGATGCGAGGAGGAGAGAAATGAATGCACAGTTAAAAAAAGGAGTTTTGGAGCTGATTGTTTTAGAATCCGTTCGCAAGAAAGATATGTATGGGTATGAGCTTGTGGAAGAGGTCTCAAAAGTGATAGATGTCAATGAAGGTACCATTTATCCGTTGTTAAAACGACTCACAAATGAAAAGTATTTTGAAACATATTTACGAGAGTCTACGGAAGGACCTCCTAGAAAATATTATCACTTAACAGCTGCCGGAGTGTTGTATCGTGATGAATTAGAGCGAGAATGGACGCAGTTGACGGACCGGGTATGGTTATTTTTAAATGGCGGTAAAGATACGGAGGTAACAGATACCGAGGGGAGTCGGAAAATATTGAACATTGGGTTAGGAAATCGTTTGGCAAAGGAGAG
>JAZOVL010000061.1:0-11116 GCA_045658685.1 Pilosibacter sp. | reverse complement strand
TGCTTCGCTCATCATAAATAAGCCGAGCTCTTTACCAATCTTTCTGTGGTCACGCTTCTTCGCTTCTTCGATCATTGTAATGTAAGCATCTAATTCTTCTTTCTTACCGAACGCTGTTGCGTAGATACGTGTGAGCATTTTGTTCTTCTCAGAACCTCTCCAGTAGGCACCTGCAAGATTCATAAGCTTGAATGCCTTACCAACTTCTTTTGTGCTCATTACGTGCGGACCTGCACAGAGGTCCACGAAATCGCCCTGTTTATAGAAGCTGATAACGGAACCTTCCGGAAGATCTTCGATAAGCTCTACTTTGTACGGCTCCTCTTTCTCTTTCATAAAAGCAATAGCCTCTTCTCTCGGAAGTTCGAAACGCTCAAGCGGAAGAGCTTCTTTAATGATCTTTTTCATCTCAGCTTCAATCTTCGGAAGATCCTCTGCAGAAATCGGCTCAGCGAAATCAATATCATAGTAGAAACCATCAGCGATGGACGGACCAATCGCAAGCTTTGCTGTCGGCCATAATCTCTGAACAGCCTGAGCCATAACATGGCTTGCTGTGTGACGAAGTGCAGCAAGACCTGCAGCATCCTTAGCTGTTAAGATGTTTAACTCGCAATCAGCGTCAACAACTGTTCTTAAGTCAACAACTTCGCCATTTACTTCTGCAACACATGCCATTCTTGCAAGACCTTCGCTGATATCTTTCGCGATATCAATGATGGCCATTGCCTGTGCGTACTCTTTTACAGAGCCGTCTTTCAAAGTGATTTTCATAGTAACATTCTCCTTTAATTTGATCCAATACGTATATTTCGCAGTGCATCTCCATTTCGCACTGCTCATTTCTGAACGCGAAAAATCCCTAGATATACTTTTAACATATATCTAGGGACGAATAAACATGTTCGCGGTTCCACCCTGATTGCACGAACTCATAGTATATAAGATACAATGCATTCGCACCACTTCATTTACGATTATAACGGAATCACCGGACCCGATTAAGGGCCACTCCAGGGTGGTCTTCAACTGCGCTCCTGTAGGATACTCCCAGCAACTGTACCCCTCTCTGGACATTACACACAATCTACTCTTCCTGTCAACGTGTTGGAATTTTCACTTATTTCCAAGTATAGCACTTGAATTTATTTTGTCAAGTATTTTTAATCTTCACATGCTCTGGCTCATGATGTGAATGATGCGGATGGTGTGGATGATGATTCAGATGCATTAACTCTGTCTTCGCTGTCGCATGCGCGAATTTTTGGCTTGTATACAGACCAAAATATCCAGACAACGCGAAGCTGATTGCAACTGCCACGGCAAAGTACGGCATGGCTTCAAAACCAAACAACTCAAATCCCAAGAACAGGGTCGCTGTCGGACAGTTGGTCGCACCCACAAACAGCGCCAGCATACCACATGCCGCACAAAGAGACGGCTCGAAGCCGATAATGTTTCCAAATGCAGAACCAAGCGTTGCACCAATCGCAAGTGTTGGCACGATCTCACCGCCTTTAAATCCACCGCCAAGCGCAATGGCAGTAAATATCATCTTTAATAGAAACGCTTCATATCTGCTCTCTCCATGCATTGCCTGTTCTACCAGATTAAAACCCGCACCACAATAATCACGACCGAAAACCCATGTCATAACAATGAAGATCGCAGATGCTGCAAAAACTCTTACATAAAGATTGGGGAATTTATTGTGGTAAATATGGTGTGCCTTGTGAACCATTTCACAGAAACAAATACTTATAGCCGCACCAAGAAGACCAATAACGATCGGATATAATATTGTCTGAAGTGTAAATTCCGGAATATTCAAAATTGTAAATGTTTCTGCATGAAGTCCCAACAGATGAGAGATCTCAGCACCAATAAAGGCCGCAAATACACACGGAATAAATGCCGCATAATATGCGACACCAATAACCGCCACTTCCATACCAAACATGGCTGCAGCCAGCGGTGTACCGAAAATTGCACCAAAACAGCCACTCATACCGCACATAATGATAATTTTCTTATCTTTATCGTGTAATTTGAAACCGTCTCCCACCAGATTTGCAATACTGGCACCGATCTGGAGCGCAGCACCTTCTTTACCTGCGGATGCACCGACAAAGTGGCTGAGAATTGTCGAGATAAATATTGTTGGAAGCAAGGTAAAGTCCACCTTCTCCGATCCGTGAATGGATTCCAGAATCAGGTTCGTACCTTTATTTCCTACCTGTTTTAACATTTTATGTACAATTACGATCAAAGCACCAGAAACCGGCATAAGATATAACATAAAGTCATGTTCACTAAAGAACACTTGCGCGTAATGTACACCATGTCCAAAAGCTGAACCAACAAGACCACAGAGGACACCCATGATTCCTGAAATAATTGTCCAGCGGAAAAAGAAATGAATGTTTTTGTGTAAAGCTGTCTGTGCATTTGCTCTCTCCATAGACAGTCTCCCCCTTCATTTGTACCTAAAAAGATAGTTTTTTTAAAAAACAGGGAGCCAACGTGAATTGGCTCCCCTGTCAACCATCTTAACTACGTAATGTCTGGATTACATATAAATATTGGATGTTTTCTCTAATTTCGGGCAGAAGCCTTCCTTCTCAAGAGCTTCGATGATCTGCTCTTTATGCTCTGTACCAAATGCTTCGAGAGTACATACAACCTGAACGCCTGCAGCACGGTTTACGTTTGCAAATACGTTGTGGTCAAGTTTGATGATATTTGCCTGGTTCTGGCCAAGAAGAGCTGTAAGAGAAGCCAGTTTACCCGGTTTATCCTGTACCATAACAGACACTGTGAAAATTCTGTCTCTCTGAATAAGACCATTGAGAACTACGTTAGCCATTACGAGAACGTCCATGTTACCGCCAGAGATAACAGATACAACCTTCTTGCCCTTGCATTCTAAGTGGCTTAAAGCTGCGATTGTAAGAAGACCGGAGTTCTCAGCGATGATCTTGTGGTTTTCAGCAAGCTCTAAGAAGCACTGTGCAAGCTCAGAGTCCTCAACTAAGATGATATCATCAATGTTTTCTTTGATATACGGTAATAATTTATCACCGAGTGTCTGTACAGCTGTACCGTCAGCGATTGTGTTGATCGGAGATACTGTTACAACATGGCCAGCCTCTAATGCTGCATTTAAGCAAGCCGCGCCAGCCGGCTCAACAGCGATCACTTTGATATTCGGATTGATCATCTTTGCGTATGTAGAGATACCAGCGCAAAGTCCGCCGCCACCTACCGGAACAAGGATGTAATCTGCATCCGGAAGCTCGGAAAGAATTTCACTTGCGATGGAACCCTGACCTGTAGCAACACGAAGATCATTGAACGGGTGAACCAATGTGTAACCATTCTCTTCTGCAAGCTTGTTAGCATGAGCCATAGCCTGATCAAATACGTCACCGTGAAGAACTACGTTAGCACCGAGTTTCTTTGTACGGTTTACTTTGATCAGAGGAGTTGTAACCGGCATAACGATTGTAGCCGGAATACCTGCAAGTTTTGCAGCATAAGCAACACCCTGAGCATGGTTACCTGCAGATGCTGTTACAAGACCTTTCTGTTTATCTTCTTCAGAAAGCTGGCTGATTGTGTAATAAGCACCGCGAACTTTGTAAGCGCCTGTACGCTGTAAGTTCTCCGGTTTAATATAAACTTCGTTTCCTGTCTTCTCTGTGAAGAATTCAGAGTAAAGCAGTTTTGTCTCCTGTGTAACTTCTTTGACGATGGCAGCAGCCTCATCAAAATTCTGACGTGCAAGTTCTTTCATTTCCATAACATCATTCTCCTTTTCCTTTGTTTTCCGTCTGGAATAGTGCGTTCACAAAATCATGGGAATTAAATTTCTGTAAATCGTCGATCTTTTCTCCCACCCCTACGTATTTTACAGGAATTCCCAATTCAGACTGAATTGCAACGGCGATGCCACCTTTTGCAGTTCCGTCCAATTTTGTCAAGATAATACCGGTGATCTCCGCCGCCTCCATAAACTGTCTTGCCTGTACGAGCGCGTTCTGGCCGGTGGTTCCATCGAGAACAACCAGTGTCTCCCGGTACGCCTCCGGGTACTCTTTATCGATAATGCGGTTAATCTTCTTAAGTTCTTCCATCAGATTTTTCTTATTGTGAAGACGTCCCGCTGTATCGCAAATTAATACATCTGCATTTCTGGATTTTGCCGCAGAAATAGCATCGAAAATTACTGCTGCCGGATCAGATCCTTCTTTCTGTGCAATGATCTCTACTCCTGCACGATTTGCCCACTCAGCTAACTGGTCAATGGCAGCTGCACGGAATGTATCTGCAGCCGCAAGAAGGACACGTTTTCCGTCATCTTTCAACTGATCTGCCAGCTTGCCAATGGATGTGGTTTTACCAACACCATTAACACCGATGATCAGAACCACGGACTTTCTGTTTTCAAATTCATACGCATTTTCACCCAGATCCATTTTCTTCTGAATGCTGTCGATCAGAACCTGACGACATTGCGCCGGATCTTTAATATGCTGTTCCTTAACTGTCTTCTTCAGTTCTTCGATGACTGCCATTGTAGTCTGGATTCCCATATCACCCATAATGAGTGTTTCCTCCAACTCCTCATAAAAGTCATCATCGATCGCTGAAAAACCAGAGAAAATAGAATCCATGCTGGATACAATGTTTTCTCTCGTTTTATTTAGTCCCGACACAAGACGGGCAAAAAAGCCTTTTTTCTTCTCTTCCATAGGCTCCCCCTATTTATCAAGATCATTTTCGATCAAATTTACAGAAACAAGAGTGGAGACACCCTTTTCCTGCATGGTAATACCGTACAGACGGTCTGCTGCAACCATAGTTCCACGTCTGTGGGTAATAACAATAAACTGTGTATGTTTCGTCAGTTTATGTAAATAGTTCGCATAACGGTCAACATTGGAATCATCTAACGCCGCCTCAATCTCGTCAAGGAGACAGAATGGAGACGGTTTCAGATTCTGGATGGCAAATAATAGCGAAATCGCTGTCAAAGCCTTTTCACCACCGGACATCTGCATCATATTGACCAGTTTCTTTCCCGGAGGCTGTGCAATGATCTGAATTCCAGCTTCCAAAATATCCTCATCCTGCACCAATTCCAATGTTCCGTGTCCGCCGCCAAACAGTTCTCTAAATACTTTATCAAACTCGGTGCGAATCTCTGCAAACTTTTCTGAGAACTGTCTGCGCATTCCGTCATCCAGTTCTTCAATAATCTTATAGAGCGCTTCCTGAGCAGCCACGAGATCATCGTGCTGTGTCTTCATAAAGACATAACGTTCAGAAACTTCTTTGTAATCTTCAATAGCATTGACATTGACATGACCAAGGGAACGTATGCTGTTCTTTCGCTCATGAATCTGTCTCTTCATCTCAGGAATAGATGTCAGCAAATCATCTTTCAATACTTCTGCAGTCGAATACGTCAATTCATATTCATTCCACATGTAATCTACAAATGAATCTCGCTTTTCTTCCTGCTTTTCTCTCTGGTTCTGAAGGCGGAATAACTCTTTATCCAACGCAGCGATACGCTCTGAAAGTTCTTCCCGTTTGTCAAAGAATTGCTTCTGACCTGCATTCTTTTCTTCCTTAGAAACCTGAGCCAGTTTCACCTCTTCATTGAACGCCTCCGCCTGCTCACGGAACTCGTCAATCTGAGTCTTCAACGATTCAATTTCAGCCTGTTTCTCTTTGACTGCCAGTACACTTCCCTGAGTACCATCTCCGAGGGAAGCTTTTTCTGCCTCTAAACGCGCTCTTTCTTCTGTGACACGCTTGATATTCTCTTCTATGAAGGAATCCTGCTGGATCAAACCCTGGGAACGAAGCTGAACCTCCGCTAATTCTTTGGATGCCGTTTCTCTGGCTTCTTTCGCTGCTTCCAGCGCCTTGCTGTCACAGGCAATTCTGCTGTTTCGCTCTTCATTCTCCGTTTCCAGAAGAGTCATATCCGCTGTCACACTCTGTATGTTAGCCTTAATCTCCTTCATCTGGTCTTCAAGCTGAGCACTTTCCAGATCCATATCAACGGAAGACTCCGATAATTCGTCTTTCTTCTGCTTTAGCTGTTCCAGAGAGATTCTGGCTGTATTTTCTTCCAGATATTTCGTCTGGAGTTCTTTGTTCGCTCTTGTTAGATCAAAGGTCTTTTCTTCCAGAAGACTTTCTTTAAATACAAGTTCTTTCTGAATCACATCGATCTGTTCCAAGGCATTCTTGCACGCAGTTTCCAACTCGTCCATCTCGCGCTTTCTTCCAAGAAGATTGCTGGAGTTCTTAAACGCACCACCGCTCATAGAACCACCCGGACTTAATAATTCACCATCCGGAGTAACAATGCGGAGCGACTGACGATATTTTCTGGAAATCGCGATGGCATTATCAATATGGTCCACCACAAGAACACGTCCGAGAAGGTACTGAATCAAACCCTGATATTCTTTTCCTGCATATACAAGCTCTGAAGCGATACCAATGACACCTTTCTCCTGTAACGCCTGCTTTTGTTCGAAACCTCCTCGATTGGAGATCGCAGTAAGCGGAAGGAATGTGGCACGACCAAATTTATTTTTCTTTAAATGTTCAATCAGAATCTTAGCTGTCTGTTCCGAATCCGTAACTACATTCTGAATACTGCCACCAAGAGCTGTCTCGATGGCAATCTCATATTCTTTCGGGACTTCGAGCAGATCTGCTACCACACCGTGAATCCCTTTCACCCGGTCTTTACATTCCATCACACGGCGAATACTGTTTCCATATCCGTCATAACGCTCTGCCAGGTTGCGGAGAGATTCCAGCTTTGTATATGCTGTATGGTATGTCTGCTGCTGCGTAATTATTTCTTTGTTCAGGACCTGGATTTCTTCCGTTGCCGTATCAACTTCAATTTCCAGACTATCTGCCAGATCTAATAATTCGCCAATACGAGAATCGATCTGTTCCAGGAGATCTTCCTGTTCTTTAATCTGTGTTCCCCAGTTTTCTTCGTCGGTGCGGACCCTCAGGATTTTCTGGACCACTTCAGATCTGCGGACCTGAATCTGTTCTAACATTGTATCAAAACGCTGCTTTTTTACAGAAAGTTTCGATTTGTCATTCAATGCTTCGATTAAAGCCGATTTTTCTTCCTCGATTGACTGTTCCAGCTCATCAACTAAAATGGCTGCATCCGTTAAAGCTGTTTCCGCCTTCAAAAGCGCTGCTTTCATGACGTCCACTTCTCCGGAAAGTGCATCTCGTTCTGCCTGATACCGTCTTCTGCTGTCATCTTTTTCGTTGATCTCAGCTTCGATTGTCATGACACGCTGCCTGATATGCTCAGCATTCATTTCCTCTGCACGAATCTGTTCAGTTAGAATACCGATCCGGCCTTCCAGATTACCTGCCTGTAAAAAAGCTTCATTGGATGCATTCTGTTTTTCGGAAATCACACTATCCAAAGCATAAATTTCATCGGACAGCTTATCATATTCTAATTTAATCTGTTCTGACTCTTTTCTGGAATCCTCCATATCGCCGGAAACAACTGCTTCCTTCTCACGAATCTCCGCAAGATTCTTCTGAATGATCTCATTTTCAGCCAGAAACAGATTTACATCATAATGTTTTAATTCATCTCTAAGACGAAGATATTCCTTTGCTGCAGCCGCCTGTTTTTCCAAAGGACCAACCTGCTTCTCCAACTCACTCAAAATATCACTGACACGGATCAGATTCTGTTTCTCGTCTTCCAGTTTCTTCTGAGCAATGTTCTTTCTGCGTTTGAATTTTACGATTCCTGCAGCCTCATCGAATAACTCACGCCTATCCTCCGGACGGCCGCTCAAAATCTTATCGATCTGACCCTGTCCAATGATCGAATATCCCTCTTTACCGATACCCGTATCATAAAACAACTCATTGATATCCTTTAATCTGCAAGGACTGCCGTTGAGCATATACTCACTTTCACCGGAACGGTAAATTCGTCTCGATACGGTTACTTCATCAAAATCAATGGCCAGCTGATGGTCCGAGTTGTCCAACGTGATCGCCACATAAGCAAATCCCTGCGGTTTTCTCATCTCGGTACCGGCAAAAATAACGTCCTGCATACTGGAGCTTCTGAGCTGCTTTACTTTTTGTTCGCCGAGGACCCAGCGAACTGCATCTGCAACATTACTCTTTCCGCTGCCGTTCGGGCCTACAATACCGGTAATACCATTGTGGAATTCAAACACAATCTTGTTTGCAAAAGATTTAAAACCTTGTACTTCAATACTCTTTAAATACATGCTTATAAATTCCTACTTTTTCAATTCGCAGATACCATGATATGCAGCCACCTGCTCTGCAGCTTTTTTGGTGCGTCCGATGCCTCGACCGATCACACGACCGCCAATCTTCACACACACTTCAAAAGTCTTATTATGGTCCGGTCCCTCTTCTTTCAGAAGTTCGTAGACCAGGCTGTCTTTATATTCTGCCTGCACCATCTCCTGTAAGATAGTTTTGCTATCATAAAAGAGCTGTTTATGTTCAATATCGTTCAGAATATAACGAAGAACAAACTCTTTTGCATTAGCAAGACCACCATCCAGATAAATCGCTCCGATCATCGCTTCCATAGCATCAGAAACAACAGACGGACGCTTTCTTCCCCCTGTCTGATCTTCACCTTTTCCTAAAAACAAATAATCTCCGAGTGAAATTGCCTCAGCACAAAATGCCAGTGTCGGTTCACATACCAGACTTGCACGGAGTTTTGTCATCTCGCCTTCCGGCATCGTCGGATAATTCTTAAAGAGGAATTCACTGGAAAGCAGTTCCAGAACAGCATCACCTAAGAATTCCAGACGTTCATTGCACTTGGTCTTATCCCAATGCTTTTCATTGGCATAAGAACTGTGTGTCAGCGCATGACTCAGAAGACGTTCATTTTTAAAGGAATAGCCGATCGTATTCTGAAGTTCCTTTAATTTTGTATCCAATTCTTCCACCTCATTATAAATGGAAAACAAGGTGTCACCACGGGGAGACACCTTACTTTCCACAGGATTGACTAATTTAAAGCATTCTTGATCTGTTCTACTGCATCGCCTACGCTAACGATCTTTTCAGCTGCTTCAGTCGGGATTTCAATATCGAATTCCTCTTCGATACCCATCACGATCTGGAATACATCCAGGGAGTCAGCTCCTAAATCATCTACAAATGTAGTGTTCATTGTGATTTCTTCTGGATCGATGTTGAGCACCTCTGCGATAATCTGCTGTAATTTTTCAAACTCCATAAATTCCATCCTCTCTGATTTTAAAATTAGTTAAATCTTAATTCTAATTTAATTTATATTATCCTTCGGAGCCAGACATTCTCCAACCTTTTCGTTGATAGCCTGTTCCTTAAAGGAAATACACTGAATGATCGAGTTTTTTACTTCAATGGAAGTGGAACTGCCATGACATTTCACAACAAGCCCTTTCAATCCAAGAAGCGGAGCACCACCTAAATTGCTCGCATCAAAACTCTTTAATGTCTCTTTTAATGCCGGTTTTATCAATACCGCACCAATTTTGGTTCGAATGGAAGACATCAGGCTCTTCTTCACTTTTGCCAAAAGAGTTAATGCAACACCTTCGTACATTTTCAGAATCACGTTACCCACAAAGGCTTCGCACACAATAACGTCTGCATAACCGCTCGGAATATCTCTCGCCTCAATACTACCGATAAAGTTAATATCGTCACACTCTTTCAAAAGTGGAAATGTCTCTTTTACAAGAGCATTGCCCTTTTCTTCTTCCGCACCATTATTTACAATCGCAACTTTCGGATTTTTGATACCCATCACGTGCTCCATATAAATGGAACCCATCTTTGCAAACTGCACCAAGTGCGACGGTCTTGCATCTACATTGGCACCGCAGTCAATCAATAAGGAAAATCCTTTTTCACTCTCTGTCGGGATCAATGGTGCAAGAGGTGCACGGTCTACACCTTTCACTCTTCCGACGATCACCTGACCGCCTACCAGAAGAGCTCCCGTGCTTCCGGAGGAAACAAATCCGTCTGCTTCTCCATTTTTAATGAGATTCATACCGACTACGATGGAAGAATCTTTCTTTCTGCGAATCGCATTTACCGGAGGCTCACTTGTTTCGATCACTTCACTGGCATGTACAACAGAGATCTGTTTACTGTTGTATTTATATTTTGTCAGTTCATTTTTAATGACATCTTCTTTACCAACAAGGATTACCTGTATATCTTTTCGCTCATTGACCGCTTCAATCGCTCCCTGTACCTGCGCGGCCGGCGCGTTGTCACCGCCCATAGCGTCTACTACAATTTTGATCATCTGTCTTTTACTCCCTGTCTAAATCTAAGACTAATCATACTAGATACGATGTACAAAATCAATAGGTTTTTACCAAAAAACTATCTCTCGAATCGATATTGGTAGGTAAAAAGTTCTAAAAAACCCGACAAAATCAAGTTTTTGCCGGGTTTTATCATCTTATATTTTTTCTTTTTTAAGACAGGAACTTTTCCTATCCATACACACGAATTCTTCCGCACACCTCTTTAATCGCAGGCATTCCGCTTAAAATCATCAATGCATTATTGAAATCCTGTTCAAGGACAGAACCTGTCGTGATGACCAATTCCTGTGCACCGTCTTTTGTATATTTAGAATATACCTGATCGATCATAACATCATTGTTCCCCATGACACTGGCAATATTTGCCAATGTGCCCGGACGCTCAGATACTCTCAAACGCAAGAAGAAACGGCTCTTCGTCTCTTCAATTTTCTTTACCGGCATCTTTTTATATGCAAGACCGCCGTTCCATCCACAGTTATCATGAAGGATGTTGCGGACAACCGTGATCGCATCACCCATAACTGCACTGGCAGTCGGCATCTTACCTGCACCACGTCCCATGAACATAGCATCATCACAGGCATCTCCATGCAGGAATACCGCATTGAAGGAATCTCTGACAGAAGCCAATGGATGATGATTCGGAATCAGCATTGGATGGACTTTTACTTCAATCTTTCCATCATCGACTTTAGCAATAC
>JAZOVL010000060.1:0-5142 GCA_045658685.1 Pilosibacter sp. | reverse complement strand
ATTCGACATAACAGGCCTCCTTATCGTTTCTCAATTTAGTAATAGTAGATTTTATCTTCCTTTGGATGGAAGATGGCATAGCTGTTTTTTCCGCGTTTCTTTACTTCATATAATGCATTATCCGCGCATTGAAACAATGCTTCATAAGTGGTTGCGTGCTCCGGAGATAAGGAAACCCCTATGGAAAATCCTGTAACTCCCTTGATGTTTTCTTCATCCAAAAGCTCCTGAAAATAATTCAGCATTTTCTGGCAGCGGTCTTCCACCAGATCCTGATTGGAAACATCCTTCATAAGAACCATAAATTCATCGCCGCCGAAACGGGCCACGATGTCTCTTTCGCGGAAAGAGGTTTTGATTGCCTGTGCGGCTTTTAAAAGTATAGTATCCCCAAACATATGTCCGTAGTGGTCGTTGATATGTTTGAAATTATCCAGATCGATGATCATCATCGCACAGTAGGCGCCGTTGCCAAAGCTGTTCAAATATTCTGTAATATGGCGTCTGCAGGTTTCCTTGTTCAGCAATTTAGTGAGGGAATCTCGCTCCGCCTGTTTCTTTAAATCGGAAGCTGCCCGTTTTGATTCATCAATATTCAACAGGATCCCAATGATCTTTAAAAGATTCCCGTCTTCGTCATACATGGCAGTAGCCCGCAGGCAAAACCATATATATTTTTTTCCGTTGCTAAGACGCAGATCTATCATCTGATAGGAGTCCCCATTTTTCATCTTTTTGAAGCATTGAAGCAGACGAGGAATATCTGCGGAGTAAATATGAGCCTTTGCAGGAAGTGTTGCTATAAAATTTCGCGTTTCCGGCTTATATCCAAACATATCCGTCCAGGAATCGGAAAAAGAAATTGTATCGGTGGTGGTATCCAGCTCAAAAGTAACGTTTTGTGTCTGGGAAAGGATGATCTGATACTGATGCATCAGTTTATCTGCATTATCCTGCTGCTTTTTGTATTTTGTACAATCAACCATAACAGCACAAAGGGATTCGACACCTTCGGAATCCGTGACGGAGCGAATTTTTGCGAGAACCCAGATGGCCCGGCCGTTTTTGTGACGCATGCGAAAAATAACTTCAGCATGATCGCTTTTTAATAATTGTGTACGAAGACTTTTGAAAAATTCAGGACGATCATCAGGAAGGATCGCACCGCATAGCTGATTATCAAATTTCTGTGCATATTCTTCCGGCGTATATCCAAGGATTACAGAAAGATCAGAATCTGTTCCGGCAAAAGGTAAATTTACGTTGTCGTAAAAGCAGCAAAAGCCTGCCAGAGATGTAAAGATTTCATTTAAGTGCATTGCGATTTCAATCTCCCTTCTGCGTTAGGATAATTATTCGTAAATTTCTGTACCAATAGTACTGCTCTTTACAAGTTCAAGAAAGGTTCTACCGATTTCCGGATCAAACTGTTTGCCAAGGTTTCGCTCGATTTCTTCCAGGGCTTCCGGAATGGAAATTGCCTCTTTGTAAGGGCGTTTTGATACGATGGCATCAAAGGCATCTGCGATGGCAAGACAACGTCCTCCGATTGGAATATTTTCTCCGGATAAACCGCGAGGATATCCACCGCCATCATATCGTTCATGGTGTGAAATGGCGATCGGAACTACATAATCCAGAGAAGGAAGATGACGAATCATGGCGATGGAGTTTTCCACGTGACTCTTCATAATTTCGTACTCTTCATCTGTTAACGGTGTTGTTTTAGCCAGAATGTTTTCCGGAATACTGATCTTTCCAATATCATGGAGCAGACCTGCCTGACGTATGATTTCTACATGCTCGTCATCCAGTCCGATGGCCCGTGCAAGCTGGGTTGCAAGATAGGAAACATTAACAGAATGACTGAATGTATAGTGGTCTTTGGCATCGATAGCAGCTGTCAGCGCATAGATAGTAGGTGCATATTCATGACCGATGGCTTCCATATGCGCGTAAGAAAGTGCCGAATCGTCCAATGTATGTTTATAATCAGAATAAACGATGGTTCTGTTTTTTCCGCTTTTTTTCGCAGCATAAACTGCCATGTTGGCATAGGTCAACAGCTGTTTTACGTTAGTTGCAGAAGATGGATAAGCACTGATTCCGGCACTGAAGGTCAGGAATCGTTTGGTGATCTCTTCTGAACTGTTCAAATAACAATTGAGTTTTTCACGCAGATCATCTACGATTACTTCTGCACTGTCTGTTCCGCACAGTGGAAGTGCAATACAAAATTCTTTTCCGCTGTATCGTCCGACCAAACCCTTAGAAGAAATCGCAGTTTTTAAAATATTTGCAAAAGCACGAAGGACTTCGTCTCCGTCATTAGAGCCATAAAGCTCATTATAGAGATGGAAATCGTCAAAATTGATCAGGACAATGCTGATGGAATCATGTTCCCACTGCTTAAAAAGTTCTTCCAGATTCTTCGTAAAGTATCGTCTGTTATAGATACCGGTTAAATCATCCAGACGTGCCTCCTCCTGGATCTGCTCATATAAAGTAGAGTTTCTAAGCGCCATGGATACGATAGAAGTTACGGATTCCATAAAACTGATGGTATCGTAGCTGTAAGGCTTCTGATCGGACTGCTCTGCCAGAACCACAAAACCTATTAATTCTTCTTCCAGAGAAATAGGAAGAACATACTGGGTATTCAAAAGGGTGAAAATTTGTTTTTCGTTTTCCCACATGGATTTATAATTTACGGTATGTTTAAAATCGGAATATTCAATACCAATCTTGTGTGTTTTTAACCATGTGATCAAAGGATGCTGTTCGGAAACAGTAACCGCTGTAGAACGCATCTTATCAGTACAGAGTTTCATCTGATATTCCCTGGAACTGCTGTCGGATAGGAAGATAAATGCAGTTTGTACATCTGTATATTCCTGAATTATGTCGCAAAACAGGGATAAGATTTCGTTACGTTTTAATGTTTTCGAAATAGAATCACTGAAATCTCTTAAAGCATTTTCCTTTTGTTCCTGTGGTTTTATGAAAAGATTGTTCATTAATCTTTTCAGCAGGGTAAACACAAGGATTGTGACGACAGAAACAAGCATCGTAACAGCGATGTTATGATAATCTGCATAGGATGCAAAATATTTTTTTAAAAATTTCGATAATGGCTGAAACGCACTTGCAAGGGTTAAACTGGTCAAAACGGTGGAAACCAGGTAAGTGGATCCGCTGGATGTCAGCTGTGTCAGGGAAAAAATATGCTGTCTGTATAATGTGTAGTAAAGGATGATCGCATTGATCAAACATGCGAACTGGTCCAGCGGAATCTTTTCGGAAATTCCGGGGATACATTCAAAGATCAGTGCAATGAACATGATCACAACGCCGATCATTAATGGTTTAAACATGGAAAAAGGAAGTCCATCCTGTTTGATGCTGTTGTAAACAATCTTGACAGCACTTGCTAAAACGATCAGTGCAAGAGCAACCGGAATAACTGCAAGGAAGGACACTTCATAAGTGAACATATGCTGTCCGGTTTCTGTGATTACAATATGCGGATTTACGATAAAAATATCTGCCAGATTCAACAGTGCGATAAAAATAGATGCACCGTTTAACACATGAAATGTAAAGCTGGCTGTTTGCTGAGTATAATGGTACAGGAAATTATAAATACAGATCGGTACCAGAAGAATACTGATCATGGATACCTGAAACCAGAAATAGTCTCCAGGATAAAGGGAAATACGCATAAAGAAGGAACCAAGTGTCCATGCAGTAAAACAGATCAGCATATTCATAAAGGAACGGATCAGATTATCCTTTTTGGCGCTCAAAAAAGTCAGCAGCAGGAAAAGATTGCACAATGCTGATGTGAGCGGAACAATATAAAATAAGCTTTCAATAATATTCATGGCGGCTCCTTGTGATGTATCTTTTATTTTAAACGTAAAATTTCAATTTCGTCCTGGCGTGAGGCGTTGATCTTACGGATCGGGCGTCCGAAAGTTTCTTCAAATTTTTTAATGGTTCCTGCAGGAAGCAGGGTAACAGACAAAGGTTCTATACCCAGCATATGTTTTAAGTCATCATAATCATTATCGAAATGATTAAAATAAATACCCAGGTGGGCGCGCAGCAGATTTGTACAGGCAAGCTCTGAATTTGCCGCAGCGGAAGAAAGCTCTGCGTACAGCTGCATGTATGGACGGCTGTCGTCGTCGTATTTCTTTAAGGCAAACCAGTCAGTAATGTCAATGAGGGACATTTCAATGACACGGTTAATCGATTGTTCCGTAATGCGTGTAAATCCCGCAATATCAATGACTGTAGGAACACGGTCCACATACTGAAACTGCGGAAAATCAATGCCGTCCGCCGGATTTTTTAATCGTACACAGCGGTAAACATCACCGGGACGATAGCGAACAAAGGATCCTCCTTTTAATACGGTAACTACCAGTTCATAATTTTCATTGGCAGATAATTCGTCCATTAAATAAGTGCGAGGCTGATAGTCCGGATCATCCAGACTTTTCAGCATTTCCTGCTCTGGAATGAATTCATAAAAAGCGTTATCAAGTCGGATCGTAGCCATGTCGTTCTGTGAGCCAAGGAGTTGGGTCTAGTCATTGTCTTCCTAAGACCGCTTGGCCTCCGACTTCAGATAATTCGTCCATTAAATAAGTGCGAGGCTGATAGTCCGGGTCATCCAGACTTTTCAGCATTTCCTGCTCCGGAATAAATTCATAAAAAGCATTATCCGGGAAAAATACCAGCCCATCCTTAGACCAGGTCTCTGTTCCCACACAGGAAGGCTCGGTTCCGCCGTTTACTTCCAAGGGACGTCTTCCCCAGGCTTTTTCCAGATCGGATTTAAAAAGCTCTGTATCAGCACCGGCACATACGAATCCTTTTAAATGGAAAAGATCCGCCGGTCGGATCGGCCGGTTGTCACGTTTGCTGATATATTTGGCACGTAAAAAACGATAGAGCATTACCGGTGAAATGGAGAAAAGGCTTTTCAGACTCATTCCTCCGCCGGAGGAAAGATCAAAATTCTGACTGATTCTGTGGATGACACTGCTCATGCCAAAGAACATGTCCATACGCTGGGCCATCCCCATTTTAAAACCAACTTTGCTTTGTTTTCCAAAGGACATGGAACGAGCT
>JAZOVL010000059.1:0-2109 GCA_045658685.1 Pilosibacter sp. | reverse complement strand
ACTTATTTATCCGTCAGATCCAGTGGGCGAACGAACTGAACAAGCCGATTGCTGTCCATATGAGACTGGCAACAGAAGATACAAGAGCGATTATGAAGGAGTATCTGAAGGTACCGGGCATTATGCACTGCTATAGTGGCGGTTACGAGGTAATGCAGGATTTTCTGGATATGGGTATGTACATTTCTTTCTCTGGAAATATTACTTTTGAATTGGATGATGTAAGTACACAGGAAGCGGTTCGTAAGGTACCGTTAGACAGAATCCTTGTGGAAACTGATGCTCCGTCCCTGACTCCGGCACCGGTTCAGCATCTTCCGAATGAGCCGAAGTATATTGTTCATGTTATTGACCACATCTGTAAAGTCCGTGGAATGGAGCGCCAGGAACTGATCGATGCGATCAATGCAAATTACCATAGACTGATGAACCGATAGGAGGTTTTTCATGTATAAATTAAAACCAAACAATAAAAAAGAATTATTAAAGGCAGCGATGGGAGAAATTCCGGCGGATCTGGCAGTAAAAAACTGTCAGTGGGTAAACGTGTTTACCGGTGAGATCTTACCGGCTGTGATTTACGTGAAAGACGGTTTTGTTGCTCATGTGGAACTGGAAGCGCTTGATGGTCCATACAATGCAGCGGAAGTCTTTGATGGTGAAGGGCGTTATCTGATTCCTGGATTTGTGGATGGTCACGTAGATATTGAAAGTTCGGTGATGGTTCCGAGAAATATTGCCAAAGTGATTATTCCTCACGGCACAACAACGATCATCCACGACCCACATGAGATCGCGAACGTGTATGGTGTGGAAGGTGTCCGTTATATGCATGATTCTGCAGAAGGTCTTCCGATGCGTCAGCTTCTGGACATTCCAAGCTGTGTGCCGGCTGTTCCGGGATGCGAGAATGCAGGTGCAGAGTTTTTTGCGGATGAGATTCGTGAACTGGCTGCATTAGAACGTGCAGTCGGTCTGGCGGAAGTAATGGATTTCCTTGGCGTTATGCACGGTGATGACAGAATGATGGATATCATCGAGGCGGCAGAAGAAGCCGGTCTTTATCTTCAGGGACATGCACCGAGCGTCAGCGGAAGAAATCTTTCTGCTTATCTTTGCGGTGGTCCGTATACTTGCCATGAAACACGCGGAAGCGAAGAGGCTCTTGAGAAACTTCGTATGGGTATGTATGTAGATGCCCGAGAGAGTTCGATCACAAAGAATATCGAGGCAATCTGGAATGGAGTGAAGGAGTGTAAATATTTCGACACACTGACCCTCTGTACCGATGATCGAGAGAGTGATGATTTGCTCCATGAAGGCCATATGAATGCCGTTGCGAGAAAGGCAATTGCCTGTGGTATGGATCCGATCGCAGCGATCAAGAGTGCGACGATCAATACCGCTCGTGAGATCGGTGTGGCGCACCTTGGTGCAATCGCGCCTGGTTATGTGGCAGATATGGTATTGACAAAGGACCTGACAACACTTTGGGCAGATGCAGTATTCTACGAAGGAAGACTGGTTGCCAAGGATGGGAAACTGACAGAGCCGGTTGCAGAACTGGATTTTGAGATCGAAACAAGAAACTCGGTGAATCTGGCACCGATGGATGCAGATGCATTTGCGATAAAAACTCCGGTGGAAAACGGAACAGTAACTGTGAATATTATGGAATATCTGACGAAGGATTCCAGTGTGACTGTGAAGAATACCGTGGAACTTCCGGTAAAAGATGGTAAGATCATCCTTGGCGAGGATATGAATTTTGTAGCGGTTGTGAATCGTTACGGAAAAGGAACAAAAGCCCTTGGAATCGTAAAGAACTTTGGTTTGAATGAAGGTGCGGTCGCATCGACTGTTTCTCACGATTCACACAATCTTACCATTGTATATTTTGAACCGAAGGATGCTATGGTGGCAGCCAATGAGCTGATCGCCTGCGGTGGCGGCATGACTGCGGTAAAAGATGGAGAAGTGCTCAATACGCTTCGTCTGGAAGTTGGCGGTCTTATGACAAAATTGGATGCGGAAGAACTGACTGTAGAAGCAGCTAAGATGAAAGAGATCGAGAGAGGATTGGGAATTACAGTTCCGGTTAATCCGCTT
>JAZOVL010000058.1:0-1643 GCA_045658685.1 Pilosibacter sp. | reverse complement strand
TTAATTGACTACGAGCATAATATATTCTATAATAAACGTGCAAAAGTAATTTATTCTTTTGCAAATATTGCCTATAGGGCATTATAAGAAGATATAAGTTTATTATGTGAAGACCTCGTAGTTTCTACGGGGTCTTTTACGTTATCCAAAAGTTTGATAACAAAAACCGCCAGGTGCTGGTAACACCGGACGGTCCTTGCAACTACATACATCCGAAGATATACTCGTTTGATGCTTGAAACATTGTATCATCTTCGGGCAGCCTTTGCAATCGAACATATTGTTCGGAGGCTGTATTTTTTGCACCCATTTTACATATCTTTTTCGTGAACCCGCGGAAATGATAGGAGGATGATGCTATGAACAAAATTAGAACCGCTGCAGTCTATATCCGTGTCAGCACTGACATGCAGATGGAGCAATCCCCTGAATCACAGCTGGTGGAGATACAGCGTTATGCAGCACAAAACAATATCCTCATTCAAAAAGAATATATTTTCATGGAGCAGGAAGGACGTTCTGGAAGAAAAGCCGGCAATCGTATGCAGTTCCAGAATATGATTGCCACGGCCAAAGCCACTCCAAAGCCTTTCGATTGTATCTTAGTGTGGAAATTCAGCCGATTTGCCCGAAATCAGGACGAGAGCACCTTTTATAAGTCGATGCTTAGGAAGAAGCTTGGTATCGACGTTATCTCGGTCAGTGAGCCGATTATGGACGGTATGTACGGGCGTCTGATTGAAATGATCATTGAGTGGCAGGATGAATTCTATTCCTACAATCTTGGAATGGAAGTAAGGCGCAGTATGAGCGTCAGAGCGCAGAAAGGTGAGTATAACGGTAAAGTTCCACTTGGCTACACAAAAGAGCGAGGAGAAATACCTGAAGTAAATGAAGCGGAAGCACATATTGTCAGAACCATTTTTCAAATGTACACTTCCGGAAGGGATAAGAATTACATAACCCGGTATCTGAACGACAAAGGATTTCTTACAAAGACCGGGAAACCGTTCGATTCCGATGCAGTTACCTACATTTTAGGCAATCCGTTCTACATCGGAAAAATCCGCTGGAACCGGCGCACCTCCAGTGCCAGTAACACATTAAAAGATGAATCAGAATGGATCATCTCCGACAGCTACCATGTCCCGATCATAGAACCGGAAATGTTTGAAGCTGCCCAAGAACGCACGCGCGCCACATTGGCAGCCCGAGATAAGTATGCTCACCCGGTATCTCACGGAAAACACTGGTTGTCGGGGTTGGTCAAATGTTCCATCTGCGGAAAATCCCTGTCGATCAAGATTGACAAATGCAATCATTTCCAGTGTCTTGGATATCGGCGCGGATTGCACAAAGAATCACAGAGCATCTCGGAACGAAAACTGACTGCAGCTGTATTAGAATCCCTAAAAGCTGTTACTGCTTCCGGTACTGCTACCTTCTCGCTGATCAGGTCGGAAGATTATGACACAGATACAGAGCGCATGATTTATGAAACTGAATTAAAGGATATTGATAACAAAGAAAAACGTATCAAGGAAGCTTATATGGCCGGTGTAGATTCATTGGAAGAGTACAAAGCAAATAAAGTTATCCTCGATAAACGTAAGAACGAGTTGACAGCTCTTTTAGAAAAATTA
>JAZOVL010000057.1:0-4960 GCA_045658685.1 Pilosibacter sp. | reverse complement strand
ATATTTCCCGGATTGATACGAATCTTGTCCGCACCATTTTCCATGGCTGCGATTGCCATTCTGTAATCAAAATGAATGTCTGCCACCAGCGGAATGTGAATCTGTTTTTTAATCTCTTTTAACGCCAGTGCTGCTTCCATGGTAGGCACCGTACAGCGGATAATTTCACAGCCCGCTTCTTCCAGACGTAAAATCTGGGCTACTGTTGCCTCCACATCTTCTGTTTTGGTATTGGTCATAGACTGAATAAGAATCGGGTTTCCTCCACCGATCACTCTGTCACCAATCCTGATTACTTTCGTATGATCTCTGTACATCACTGCCTCCTGTCTGTTTACCTGAATTTTTTTATTTTAATATCTTCTTCTCGTTTTAACTCGCTCCATTTCTGTACATTCAGCACCATTCCGATTTCAATAAGAAGGAAAATGGTCGCCGTACCACCGTAACTGATAAACGGAAGGGTGATGCCTGTATTCGGGATCACATTCGTTACTACCGCAATATTCAGAATAACCTGGATCGCAATGTGAGCCAGTACTCCGATTACCAGGAAAGATCCGAAAATATCCGGCGCACTGTTTGCGATACGCATAAAACGATAGATCATAAACATAAACAGGAAAATGACCATCATAGCACCGAACAGACCAAGCTCTTCACAGATGATCGCAAAGATCATGTCATTCTGCGGCTCCGGAAGAAAGCTCAGTTTCTGAATGCTCTGTCCCAGTCCTTTACCAAGAAGTCCGCCGGAACCAATGGCATACAGTCCCTGAAGTACCTGATATCCACCATCAGTCGGATACGCCTCCGGATTTTTCCACACCAGAATTCGCCTTAACTGGTATTCCTGAAGAATACCTGCTTCTTCCAATGCGATTGCCACTGTAGGGGCGAATAAAATAACGGCTGCCACCGAAACAATAAACAGAACAAACGGCCACTTTCTCTTATTGGCAACGAACATCATCACGATGGCAATACCACAGATAATGATACCGGAACTTAAGTTGTTCATCATGACCATCAAGGCTAACGGTAGGAATAAAACGGATACAATTCCCCAGGATCTCCATTCATTGATCTTCTTTCCCATATTGGCAATGATCACTGCCAGCACCAGAATCAAAGTGATCTTAACAATCTCCGCCGGCTGGATCGTAAGAGAACCATAACCAAGCCATCTTTTTTTACCGTTACGCGCAATACCAAGCGGGGTAAAGTTTACCAGGACCATGCTGATATACGATACCACGATCGCTAAAGGCGCGAACTTCGCAAACCAATGGTAATCCATTTTTGAAATGATCAGCATACCCGTAAAACCGGCCAGTGCAATGTACATCTGTCTGGTCATGTAATAGGACGGGGCTTTTCCATCAATCTGCGCATTGTAAGAACTGGAGCTGTAAATCATGATCAGTCCGAACACGGTCAGGAAGATGATCGTGAACAACAGACTGTAATCATAATATCTGCGCAGTTTTTTCTTTTTCTTTTTTACGGCCTGCGCCTGCTGCATGTCGTCTTCCTCCTGTTCTGCTGAATCTGCATTTCCAAATTACAGAGCGTTTACGAACTCTTTAAACATGGTTCCGCGCTCTTCAAAGTTCTTGAACTGTCCCCAGCTTGCACACGCCGGAGAAAGAAGAACAAAGTCTCCACTGTTTGCGTAAGATGCACATACCTGAACGGCCTCTTTTAAATCCTCCGCATACATAATATCATTCATGCCGTGTTTTCTTGCACACTCGGCAATCTTATCTCTTGTCTGGCCAATCAGCACCAGATAGCGTACTTTTCCGTCAAAACTCTCAATCCACTCATCGTACTCGGAATGCTTATCGTAACCGCCTGCGATGAGGAGTGTCGGACCCGGCATCGCTTTGATCGCCTGGATCGCCGCATCCGGATTGGTTCCCTTGGAGTCATTATAATACTTAACACCGAAACGCTCTCTTACGAACTCGATTCTATGCTCAACTGCTTTAAACTCTTTACAAGCCTCTGCGATAACATTCATCGGAACACCAAGGCTCAATGTGATACCAACTGCTGTCATCACGTTTTCGTGGTTGTGACCGCCGATGATGTTTAAGTCATTGACATTGAGAACTTCTTCGTTCTTTCCGTCATGTCTGTAGATGATCATATCACCATCCATGAAGATGCCGCTCTCTAACTGTTCTTTACGGCTGAAATACAGAACCTTACATTTTAACGACTTACCAAACTCTCTGAGAACCGGATCATCGTAGTTCAGTACGCAAGTATCTTCCTCTGTCTGATTTCTCGCGATTCCCTCTTTTACCTGAATGTAGCATTCCATGGTTTTGTGACGGTCTAAGTGGTCCGGAGTGATATTGGTGATCGCGGATACGTTCGGACGGAAATCCATGATGGTCTCAAGCATAAAGCTGGAGATCTCTGCTACAGTCACGGACTCATCTACTGTCTCAAGCGCATGTAACGCATACGGATCGCCGATATTGCCAACCACAAAAACACTTTCGCAGAAATGCTTCATGATCTCACCTGTAAGCGCAGTTGTAGTAGTCTTACCATTTGTACCTGTAATGGCTGCGATCTTACCCTTTGTGCAGTGGTAAGCAAGCTCAATCTCGCTCCAGATCGGAATCTTTGCATCATCGATCACTGCCACAAACGGAGCCTCAAGAGAGATACCCGGGCTGATAACTGCAAGTTCTACACCTGTCAGGTCTAATTTCTTTAATTCGCCGAGGATTACGGTCACTTTTGCGCCTTCGTCAAATTTTGCCTTTAAATCCTCCGCGGATAACTTATCATTTCCGTCATATAATACAACTTCTCCGCCCTGTGCGAGAAGAAGTTTCGCTGCCGCGATACCACTGATGCCTGTTCCGGCCACTAATACTTTCTGTGACATAGTTCTTCCTCCTATAATCCTAAGTATGCAATCAGACAAAGGATTGCTGTAATAATTGAAAATACTGCAACGACTCTGGTCTCAGACCAACCACAAAGTTCGAAGTGGTGATGGATCGGAGCCATCTTGAAAATACGTTTTCCGCCTGTTTTCTTAAAGTAAGTTACCTGGATAATAACGGAAAGAACTTCCACCAGGTAAATCATACCGACAATGGCGATGAAAAGAGGCATCTGCATCATAAACGCACTGGATGCCACGAAACCGCCCAGCGCCAGAGAACCCGTATCACCCATGAACACCTTCGCCGGATATACATTGAATAACAGGAAACCAAGGAGACTTCCAACAACTGCACCTGTGATCGGACTGATTCCTGCGTCTTCACCGATCGCAACCACTGTAAAGAATGTGGCTACAAGGATCGTCACACTTGTGCAAAGTCCATCCAGACCGTCTGTGAAATTCACACCGTTGTCAGTTCCTAATACAATAAAGAACAGAGCCGGAATAAAGAGCCAGCCAAGTTCCAGATAAAATCCATGTTCCATACCGCCAGTAAACGGGATCAACATTCCGGTTCCCACTTCATTGGATGTCATCAGGTAATAAGCAAAGATACCTGTGATCACAAACTGGCAGAGAAGCTTCTGTTTCGGGCTCAGACCATCTGAATTTTTCTTAACGATCTTAATGTAATCGTCTAAAAATCCTACCATGCCAAATCCCACGGTCATAAACAGGACCGGTATGATCTTCGGATAATCTTTCATGTAAAATAAAGAAGTAATGATCACACTGAGCACAAATACCACGCCGCCCATTGTCGGAGTTCCCTGTTTTTTCAAATGTGCCTGCGGACCGTCATCTCTGACCTGCTGTCCAAATTTTAACTTGTGAAGGAACGGAATAACCACCGGGCAAAGAGCCGCACTGATTGCAAAGGCGATAATCACCGCCAGGATTGTTTCATTTACCATATTGCACCTCTATCTCTTATGTAAATTTCCCCTATTTTAATTTTCTTATCTAGTATACGTCCTTTTTTGCAATTAATCAATTAGATTATTTGCTTCAATCCCCAAATATGGAAGGATCATCTCAAAAATTTCTCCGATAACCGGAGCCGCGATCGTACCGCCGTAATAAATTCCCACCGGTTCATCGATGGTGATCAGTGCGATCACCTGTGGATCTTCCACCGGAGCAAATCCGAGAAATGAAGAAATATATTTTTTCAGGCTGCGCGGAAGTTTTTCTGAAGTCGCCGTTTTCCCACCGACGGAATATCCCTCCACTTGTGCCTTATTTCCACTGCCCTCCGCAACTACCTGACCAAGCACATAGCGCATGGTCTCACTGGTCTTTTCAGAAACCACACCTTCCCGAACCGGATATGTGAATTCCCGCACCATAGTACCATCCTTGCTCTCTGCTTTCACTGCAAAATGAGGTGTGATCCGGTTTCCCCCATTTATAATAGAAGAAGCGGTTGTCAAAAGCTGCATCGGAGTAATCTGGAATGACTGACCGAAGGACACAGTCGCCAGCTCCACCAGCCCCATATTGTCTTTTTTGTGCATAATGGTCGCCGCCTCGCCCGGAAGATCGATCCCTGTCTTGCCCAGCAGACCAAACTGTTCAAAATAATGATAAAAGGAATCCACTCCCAATCGCTGTCCCACATCAATGAACACTGGATTGCAGGAATTCATCGCCCCTTGCAGGAATGTTTCACCGCCGTGTCCGCCGACTTTATGACAGCGGATTTTTCGGTCTTCTACAATCCGGAAACCCGGACATGAAAAGTTGTCTGTCAGCGACACCACTCCTGCTTCCAGCCCTGCCGCAGCCGTAATGATCTTAAATGTAGATCCCGGTTCATAGGTATCGTTAATGCATCGATTCCTCCACATTTGATTCAGCAGCTTCTGCTTTTCCTCCGTGGAGCCAGACGTAACATCTGAATCAAGACTGAATGGATTGTTCAGGTCAAATTCCGGGGCATTTACCATGGCATAAATCTCGCCATTCTGCGGATTCATGATC
>JAZOVL010000056.1:0-2315 GCA_045658685.1 Pilosibacter sp. | reverse complement strand
TTTGTCACACGATCAATAAATTCTGTGCCTTCTTCCATGATTGTAACATCCGCAGAAAAATCTGTTGTATAAGCATATCCGCCAAGTCTCTTCATAGCTGCTGCAATCTTACCTGTCACATCAGTACCCGGTTCCATACAGAATTCTTCACCTAAGGTATTCTGAATTGCCGGCGCCATCTGCCATACAACCGTTGTTTCAGGATCGTCCAATGCTGCCATTGCTTTGTGGATTGCATCTTTTTCAGTTAACGCACCAACCGGACAAACCTTTACGCACTGTCCGCAGTTGATGCAGGAAGTTGCAGAAAGTCCTACATTTTTCTTTGTATTTACGTAACGATCGCCTGTTTTTTCATCGAATTTCATTTCATAAATACCGATTTTCTGAACTTCGTTACATACAGTCACACAACGTCCGCATGCGATACATTTATCCATGTCACGGATCATAGCCGGACTGGAATCATCCAATCCACGTTTTGGAATCTTACGGTCTACAGGGTTTTCCTGTAAAATCTGAGAAACGATCTGTAACTGACAGTTTCCGCCTGTTTTACTGCAGGTTAAGCAGTCATTTGGATGTTTCTTTAAGATTTCTCTTAACTGATTTTTTCTAAATTCTATAACCTTCGGTGTATTTGTGTAAATCACCATACCGTCTTTTGCGCGAACACGGCAGGATCTTCTGATCACACGTTCCCCATCTTCTTCAATTTCTACTGCGCAGATTCCACAGGCACCTGTTGGTGTCAGACCTTTTAAGTAGCAGAGAGTCGGGATATCAATCCCTGCTCCTCTTGCCGCTTCTAAGATTGTAGATTCCGGTGGGCAGCACACTTTCTTTCCGTTAATTGTACAGACGATGTCCTCTTTTAATAAGCCGCCATATACTTCATACATAGGAAATACCCCCTTTTATCCCCATTTTTCATATTTCTAATGAAATTTATTTCACTTCGCCGCTGCGATCCACATAGTGTGTATGCAGTAAGTGATGTGATACATGACCACATGGTTCTTTTAAGAAATCCTGATAAAGCATTTCTACTTCTTTGTTTTCGTGAGATCTTCGAACTGGATTTTTTGCATCACTTTCGTACATCTTATTCATACGTTCTGCTACTTTTGCCGGGTTCTTAAGAAGCGGTGCACCACCACCGTTTAAGCAGCCTCCTGGACATGCCATAACTTCAATGAAATGATATGGAGATTTTCCTGCTCTTACATCATCCATGACAGCTTTGGCATTTTTAATACCGTTTACAATGGCAACTTTGACTTCCAGACCATTGATATTTAATGTGGCTTCTTTGACACCTCTATATCCTCGGGCAGCTTCATAGTCGATTGCATCCATTTCTCCACCGGTCAGTTTCCATGCTACGGTACGGATTGCTGCTTCCATAACACCGCCGGTTGTACCAAAGATACGGGCAGCCCCTGTTCCTTCACCCATGAAAGAATCAAAGTCTTCATCCGGTAATTTTGCAAGATCAATGTTTTTCAGACGGAAGAGTCTTGCCGCTTCTCTTGTAGTAAGAACTGCGTCCACATCACGTCCGTTTTCACTTTCCATTTCCGGTCTTGCCATTTCGTACTTTTTCGCTGTACACGGCATGATAGAAACCGAGAAAATATTTTTCGCATCTACGCCAATCTTTCCTGGCAGATAGTTTTTCACCAATGCACCAAACATCTGCTGTGGTGATTTACAAGATGATAAATGGTCTAACTGATCCGGATAGTTGTATTCCATATATTTGATCCAGCCCGGACAGCAGGAAGTCATCATTGGAAGAACTCCTCCATTTGTCACACGTCTAATAAACTCTGTACCTTCTTCCATAATGGTAAGGCCGGCACTAAAGTCTGTTGTATAAGCATATCCGCCAAGACGTTTCATTGCTGCTGCAATTTTCTTAGTCACATCAGTTCCGGTTCCCAGTCCAAACTCTTCGCCAAGAGTGTTCTGGATTGCAGGAGCCATCTGCCATACAACAGTTGTGTTTGGATCATCTAAGGCATCCATCACTTTACGGATATCGCCTTTTTCTGTAATTGCAGCAACCGGACACACTTTTGCGCACTGTCCGCAGTTGATACAATCTGTTTCTGTTAATTTCACACCCTTTTTGGTGTTTACGTAACGATCGCCCGTTACAGGATCGTATTTCATTTCATAAATACCGATCTTCTGAACATCGTTACATACATTCACACATCTTCCGCATGCGATACATTTATCCATATCACGAACCATGGCCGGGCTGGAACCATCCAAGCCTCTGGCTGGCACCTTACGTACCGGTGGAT
>JAZOVL010000055.1:0-3631 GCA_045658685.1 Pilosibacter sp. | reverse complement strand
CAAATGGAATAAATCTGGAAAAAAGAGTATTATTCATGTTAATATAGCTGCTCAGCAAGTATCTGATGTGGGGCTGATACATTTCATTCATGATAAATGCGAGGAAGAGGGACTCCCAACAGGTCATCTTGTTGCAGAGTTGACAGAGACCTCATTGTTAAATAACTTTGAAGTCGCGACGACTTTCTGTAGAGATCTTCTTGAAATGGGTACCGGAGTTGCGCTGGATGATTTTGGAACGGGTTATTCCAGTTTCAATTATTTACGCGATCTGCCAATCACTCATATTAAGATTGATCGTAGTTATGTACGAAATCTTCAGAATGATAAATATAACCAAACATTTATTACCTTTATGAGTCAGCTTTCGAAGGATCTGAAATTGGATATCTGCATCGAGGGTGTAGAATCAAAAGAGGAAGTAGAATTGTTACGTCAAATGGGTATATCCGTGATCCAGGGATATTATTTTGATCAGCCGATGGAGGCGGATATGATTTTGCGTGAATTTTTATCTCAAAAAAAGACGGTATAAATAAAGAGGGGCTGTTGCAAAAGTAGCTGATTAGGCTGCTGGAGCTTCAGCTCCTCTGTTATTCTGGCTTCAAGTAAAAAACTCCAATGTTATACTAAATGCAGGTTCGCCAACCGCACCGAAATTTCGTAGGAAGGTGATTTACAAAGAGCTGAGAGCCGATATCGCCAATATATTGAGTACATTGTGTAAGAGGAAGGGAAATGAAATCATTGCTGCAGCGAGTATGCCAGATCATATTCATATGTTCATATGCATACCTCTGAAATACAGTGTATCAGAGGTGATGGGATACCTAAAAGGAAAAAGTTCACTAATGATATTCGAAAGACATGCAACTTTTAGAATACAACCAGATAAGCATGAAAGAGTACTACGACCCGTTCACGGGTGAGCCGGTAATTAAGGTAAAAAAATAAGGGCCCTTTAGGGCCCAAGCCTGTGGCATAAGCGCGGAAGGCGAAACTTTCTTGCGCGCAAAAAAGGAGCTGATGCTCCAGCAGCCTAATCAGCTACTTTTGCAACAGCCTCCTTGAAACAATTCTTAGTTATTATTTTCTACCATATTCTGGCGGTAGAGGATCAGAAGTCCGCGAAGCAGGAGATCTGGAACATATGTAATCTTGTGGCTGCAGAGCGGGGTGATAAATCTGGACATACCTCCAGTTGCAACGAGAGTACACTTTTCACCAAGTTCTTCTTCCACACGGTCGATGAGACCGTCGAGCATAGAAGCATTTCCGAACATGATACCATTCTGCATGCATTCTACGGTGTTTTTTCCGATGACACGTTTCGGAGTATCCAGGTTAATCTGTGGAAGCTGTGCAGTGTTTCCGACAAGGGCATTGAGAGATACCTTTACACCCGGGAGAATCATACCGCCGATATAGCTGCCGCCCTTGTCCACAACATCGAGTGTGGTAGCGGTACCCATGTCAATGATGATGATCGGACCTTCAAACTGTGCAACAGCAGCAACTGCAGCAACAATACGGTCACCACCGACGGATTTTGGGTTGTCTACTTTAATATTGATGCCTGTCTTCATACCAGAACCTACAAGAAATGGTTTCTTGCCCGTGATTTTCTTCACTGCGGAAGATAGTGGAGCGTTAAGCGGCGGAACAACAGAAGACATGATGGTGCCTTCAATGTCGGAACGCTTTACTTTATTGATCTCTAAAATGTTTTTCAGCATAATCGCGTATTCCAGACTGGTCTTTCTGTGGTCTGTAGTGATACGCTCTTCAAAATAGAGTTTGTTTTCATCAATACCGCCGACTACGATATTGCTGTTTCCCATATCAAGTGTTAAAATCATAGAGAAAACTCCTTTCCCATTTGCATGGTAAGTGTTATAATGTTATAGTTAGGGGGTCTATGCTCGCATAAACGCCTATGTAACCATGAGTTATCTTACCATATATTTTAAAATATTACAACGGAGGATTCCAGAATGTTAAAAGGAAAGACCGTACTTTTAGGTGTGACAGGCAGTATTGCCGCATATAAGATCGCAAACCTTGCAAGTGCGCTGATGAAGCTCCATGCAGAGGTTCATGTGATCATGACAAAAAATGCGACCAATTTTATTAACCCGATTACCTTTGAGACACTGACAGGAAACAAGTGTCTGGTGGATACGTTTGACCGAAACTTCGAGTTTTCTGTAGAACATGTTTCTATTGCAAAGAAAGCCGATGTGGTTCTGGTTGCTCCGGCGTCCGCCAATGTGATCGCAAAACTGGCGCACGGTCTTGCAGATGATATGCTGACAACGACCATTCTCGCATGTACTTGCAAGAAGATCATCAGCCCGGCGATGAACACAAGAATGTTTGAAAACCCGATTACTCAGGACAATATGAAAACCTGTCAGAGATATGGGATGGAAGTGATCCTTCCGGCCAGCGGATATCTGGCTTGCGGAGATACCGGTGCAGGTAAGATGCCGGAACCGGAAGTACTGATGCAGTATATCTTAAAAGAACTGTTATTTAAAAAGGATTTGACAGGAAAGAAAATCCTCGTGACTGCAGGTCCGACGAGAGAAGCCATTGATCCGGTTCGTTACATCACCAATCATTCTACAGGTAAGATGGGCTACGCCATTGCGAAAGTGGCTGCGTACCGTGGAGCCGATGTGACACTGGTGACCGGACCGACTGAGATCGCTCCGCCAATGTTTGTCAATGTTGTGAAGATCACAAGTGCGAAAGACATGTTTGTTGCGGTTACATCCAGAAGTGATGAAATGGATGTGATCATCAAGTCCGCGGCGGTTGCTGATTACCGTCCAAAGAATGTCGGAACAGAAAAGACAAAGAAAAAAGACGGCGATATGGCGATCGAACTTGAGAGAACCGATGATATTTTAAAATATCTGGGAGAACATAAAAAAGAGGGTCAGTTCCTCTGCGGTTTCTCTATGGAAACTCAGAATATGTTAGAGAACTCCAGAGCGAAGCTTGCAAAGAAGAACCTGGACATGATCGTTGCCAACAACCTGAAAGTTGCAGGAGCTGGATTTGGTACCGATACCAATGTGGTAACATTCATTAAGAAAGACAAAGAAGTGGAACTGGACATTATGTCTAAGGAAGATGTTGCAGTTCGTATTCTGGATGAAATTTTCGGTAAATAATGCCTCTTCTCTTGATGGGGACGTGTTTGCGTAATTGATAAAAAGGCATTTTATATACAAAAATAAATTTTGGAGGTTTACCTTGGGTAACTTAAACGAAGAAATCAAGAAACGACGTACCTTTGCGATCATTTCGCACCCGGACGCCGGTAAAACAACATTAACAGAGAAATTCCTTCTTTACGGTGGTGCGATCAACCTCGCAGGTACGGTAAAGGGACGTAAGAACACAAAACATGCAGTATCCGACTGGATGGAGATCGAGAAGGAGAGAGGTATCTCCGTAACTTCCTCCGTATTGCAGTTCAATTTCAATGGTTACTGCATCAACCTTCTGGATACTCCTGGTCACCAGGACTTCTCCGAGGATACTTACCGTACATTGATGGCAGCGGATTCCGCGGTAATGGTCATTGATGGTTCCTAGGGTGTTGAGCCGCAGACTATCA
>JAZOVL010000054.1:0-3014 GCA_045658685.1 Pilosibacter sp. | reverse complement strand
AAAAAGGAATGAAATATGGCAGTACGTGGTGAAACAAGTGAGAAGACCAGATCACGGATTCGTGAACCGAAACGTTATCAGGTGATCATGCATAATGATGATTATACGCCGATGGATTTTGTGGTGGACATTTTGATGAGTATATTCCATAAAAATGAGGCGGAAGCGAATATTTTGATGATGAAGGTACACAGAGAAGGAGAGGCAACAGTAGGAAGCTACTCTTATGATGTGGCGATATCGAAGCAGAGAACAGCTGCAGCTCTGGCTGCAGAAGAGGGATATCCGTTTCGACTGAGTGTTAGGGAGGCATAAACATGCGAGTGACGAAAGAGGTTGCAGATGTATTAAATGGAACTTTTGCGGCTGCTGCAAAGGAATGTTATGAATATATTACTCCGGAACTCCTCTTGTATATGATCGCAGGGTGTCGAACATTCCGGGAGGCCTTTGAAAATTGTGGTGGTGAGATTGAGCTGCTGCGAGATAATTTGAAAGGATATTTAAACGAGAATATTGAATTGGTGGATGAAAAGGTTCAGCCTCTGATGACAGAAGGATTTGAAACAATCATGTTTCAGGCGCAGGAAACAGCGGAAAACAGTGGAAAAGGTGTGATTGAATTGACACATCTGGTAAATGGATTTTTTTCGCTGGAAGAGAGCTACGCAGTATACTATATGGAAGTTCAGGGGGTCTGTAAGATCGAGCTGTTGCAGGAACTGACGATCATTTATCAGGAGATGGCAGCAGAGGCAAAAGCGAAAGTCCATAAAAAGCGAGAAGACAGAAAAACACGAATCGAGGAAGGTGTGTTTGATGAAGCTCCACAAGATTCAGAACACTCAGAAGACGGACTACGTCAGGAACGTTGGAGAAATTATGTAACTTGCTTGAATGAGGCGTTAGACGGTGTCAATCCATTGATCGGACGTGAAGAGGAACTGGAACGTACCATGCAGATTCTTTGCAGAAAAGAGAAAAACAATCCGCTTCATCTTGGTGAACCGGGTGTGGGGAAAACGGCGATCGTATATGGTCTGGCAAAGCTTTTAAATGAAGGAAAAGTTCCGGAACCGTTGAAGGATGCGAAAATCTATGCTCTGGATATGGGAAGTCTGTTGGCAGGAACCCAATATCGCGGTGATTTTGAGAAACGTTTCCGCATGATCATGGATGGTGTTTGTACCGAGGAAAAGCCGATCGTTTATATCGATGAGATTCACAACATTGTCGGCGCTGGTTCTGTAAGTGGTGGAAGTCTGGATGTTTCTAATATGTTGAAGCCGTATCTGGCAGAGGGGCGGGTTCGTTTTATCGGTGCAACCACATATGAAGAATATAAAAAACATTTTGAGAAGAGTAAGAGTCTGGTGAGACGATTCCAGAATGTGGAGATCAGGGAACCGGGAGTGGAAGAGACAGTTGAAATCCTGACCGGTCTGAAAAAACATTACGAAGCTTATCATGGCGTAAAATATGGAAAAGGTGTTTTGGATTATGCAGTTCGGATGAGTGACCGCTATATTAATGAACGCTTCCTTCCAGATAAGGCCATTGATCTGATCGATGAGGCAGGTGCATACCGTCGCCTTCATCCGCTGGAACAAAAGACACAGAGTGTGTCAAAAGAATTGATTGATGAGATTTTGTCGAAGACATGTCAGATTCCGAAACAAATAGTGGAAAGTGATGAAGTAGAAAAACTTGCCGGTTTGGAAAAACGAATGGCCGGACGTATTTTTGGTCAAAAAGAAGCAATTGATCAGGTTGTGAATGCGATCAAGTTTTCTAGAGCCGGACTGTTAGATCAGGGAAAACCACTGGCAAGTCTACTGTTCGTAGGTCCTACCGGTGTAGGAAAAACGGAAATTGCGAGAACTCTTGCAGAAGAGCTTGGGGTTGATTTAATCCGTTTTGATATGAGTGAATATGAAGAGAAACATGCAGTTGCAAAATTGATCGGTGCACCGGCAGGATACGTCGGTTATGAAGAAGGTGGATTACTGACCGAAAAGATACGCAAACAGCCACACGCAGTTCTTTTGCTGGATGAGATTGAAAAAGCACATCCGGATATTTATAATATTTTACTGCAGGTGATGGATTATGCTACATTGACGGATAATCAGGGCAGAAAAGCGGATTTTCGAAATATTGTGATCATTATGACTTCCAATGCAGGTGCAAGCCGTGTGGGAAAATCAGGAATTGGCTTTGGTGATCGTGATGTGAAGGCAGATGTGATCATGGAGGAAGTGAAAAAGACCTTTCAGCCGGAGTTCCGAAACCGTCTGAATCGAATTGTTGTGTTTAATCCGATGGATGATACAATGGCGGAAATGATCGCAGATAAAAAACTAAATGAACTTCGTGATATGCTGGCCCAGAAGAAGGTTCAGTTTGAGATTCGCGAGGAAGCGAAACAGCTGCTTGCGAAAAAAGGAACAAGTACAGAGTATGGTGCACGGGAGATGGAGCGTATCATCGGAAGTGAGGTTAAGCCGCTTCTTGTGGATGAGTTGTTGTTTGGAAGCTTAAAGAAAGGCGGCATCTGCACACTTGGATGCAAAGACGATACTTTTGTTATAGAAAAGACAGCTTCAAAAAGATCTGGAAAATTAAAAAATAAAGAAACAAAATAGAAAGGTGCAGGGAGATGGGGGTTTATCTTTTAAATAAAGAGGAGATCAGTTTTCCGAATCCTTTACTGGCAGAACCGGATGGACTTCTGGCAGTTGGCGGGGACTTATCCGCAGAACGTTTGCTGTTAGCCTATACACACGGTATTTTTCCCTGGTACAATCCGGATGAGGATATTTTATGGTGGTGTCCGAAGGAACGATTTGTGATATTTCCCAATGAGATCCATGTATCCAAATCCATGCGAAAATACTTTAAGAAGCACATGATCACACTGGCGATCAATCGTGATTTTCAGGATACGGTTCGCAGATGCAGGGCCAAACGTGAGGATGCGGAAGGAACCTGGATCTCGGATGAGATTGAAGAGG
>JAZOVL010000053.1:0-2110 GCA_045658685.1 Pilosibacter sp. | reverse complement strand
CCAGGCTGCTTCTAATTGCACATTCTGTTCGGTGTCTTTCTTTCCTGTTTCCGCTTTCTTCTTTACTTTTACAGAAGCCTTACCTTTTTTGCTCACAAGGAGCTGGCCGCTCCAGCCTTCTGTCTCGATCTGCGCCTGCTTAAAGGAATGCACCATCAAATCCGTCAGGTATAATACAGCCTCATTCATTTCCAGATTTTTATGAAATGCCTGTTTGCCGCGAAACTCTTCTGCTTGGATCAGAATCTTTCCACCGGAAAGGATCGGACGAACTTTTACTTTTAGAAAGTCGTTTTTCTCTTGCTGGGCACTGAGTACTGCAGATAACGGCTGTTCTTTTACAAAGCGTTCAAATAACTCTCTGATTTCATTCTTTTCCATTATTTTTTTCCTTTCCAGCCACGTCGCAACAGTTCCGGACAACATTCCAGATGAGACGCGTCATTGAAACGGTTTAAGACGATGCGGCCATCATGTTTGCGAACCCAAAGTTCTGTAATTCCACAGTTTTCCAAATGACCTCCAAGAAGCGGTACACGCGCAAGATCCATTCCCAAATAATGTGAAACCAGACTGCGGATCACACCTCCATGTGTCACAACTGCCACTGTATCATAATTCATATTCAAAATTTCTTTCATAACAGGAAGTACACGTGACAATACATCTGCCGCACTCTCGCCTCCAGGATAGGCCATATCCTGTTCCATCTTTAATCTGGCACGAAGAAAATCCTCATAACGATCCGCAATGACCTCATCTGAAAGTCCTTCCATATCTCCAAAAGATATTTCCCGTAAGCTTTCTCGGATTTCTCTTGGAACATTCAGTTTTTCATTCATAATGTCAGCAGTTTCTACCGCACGAATCAGATTGCTGGACCATATAGCATCGACCTGCTCTCTCAATAATCTCTCGGCAAGAAGTTCTGCCTGTTTACGTCCCTCTTCTGCAAGCGGGACATCCACATTACAAAGCGGACTATTCTGTCTGCCGTGACGGATCAATAGTATTCTCATAGATATTCCCCAAATTAGATACGGTGCATTTTTGAAAAGATTTCTTCTCTCTGGCACTTGATGCTGATACCAAGTTCTGCACCGATTTCATCGAGACTGTTCACCATTTCATCAAATGTAACATCCATCTTGCTTCCATCAATGATCATCAACATATTGAAATACTCTTTGACAATTGTCTGAGAAATATCCAAAATATTGCTGTTGTGTTTGGAAAGATATGTACAGATCGCTGCAATAATACCAACGGTGTCTTTTCCTACTACTGAAATGATAGCTTTGTCCATAGTTCTTCTCCTTTAAATAGGTTTATTATATTGTCAGAATTTCTGACATTTCATCCCGCCCGGCCACGGCCATGCGAAAATCAGAGGTACAATATGGACAATCACCCATATCCACTTCCAATCTCACTGTCTCAAAAGCCAGTTCAGGCAGGTTGTTTTCTTTACTGAGATGACCCAATAATACATATTTCATCTTATCATTTAAAATACAGTTCAGAAGGCGTCCTGCATTTTCATTGGAAAGATGACCAAAATCACCCATGATCCTTCGTTTTAAATAATACGGATATGGCCCGCTCTCCAACATGCGCAAGTCATGATTGGACTCTAAAAGAACTGCATCTAAATCCAGAAGGTGATCGATAGTATACTGATTATAATGACCAAGGTCTGTCGCAACTGCAACTGATTTGTTTCCAGCCTGGATCCGGTATGCAACCGGATCTGCCGCATCATGATCAATATGGAACGGCAAAATATCCAGATCTCCCAAAGTCATCTTTACATCCGGAAGCAATGGTTTTAAAAGATCTTCCGGATATTCGCCAAGACTCTTTACTTTACGGATCTCCTCCAGCGTTCCCTCTGTTGCATAGATCGGAATCTCATACTTACGTGCCAACACTCCAAGACCTTTGATATGATCGGAATGTTCGTGCGTAATACAAATACCAGAAAGTTCCGAAGGTTTCAATCCTATCTCAAATAATCCCTTTTCAATTCGTTTGGCACTGATTCCCACATCGATCAGAACATGAGTCTTCTCCGTACCTGCATAAATACAGTTTCCGCTGCTTCCGCTGG
>JAZOVL010000052.1:0-3327 GCA_045658685.1 Pilosibacter sp. | reverse complement strand
AGATATTTTATTTTTTGATGACAACGGAGCAGCAGTTGAGGGCTGGCATTATATGTCTGCACCGGATGGTTCCGACGATTACTGGTTCTATTTCAAAGCAGGACGTGCGTACTCTCCGGAGTATAAGACAACCGTAGTTGGCAATTACGGTATGGCGAAGATAAATAATGAAACATATTGTTTCGATGAGGAAGGTCATCTTGCAACAGGTCTGATCCAGGTTGATGACGGACGCTACTTCTTCTTTGATGAGGATAATGGAATCATGATTACCGGCCGTGCGACAATTTCTAATGACGAATTTGATGAGCAGGAATTTTATTTTGCGACAAGTGGTACTATCGGAAAACGTGGGGCCGGTCTGACAGGAATGAAAGATGGTCGCGTTTATGACAACGGTCTGATGCTTCGTGCGGAAGATGGTACGAAATATGAAGTTGTTGAGATCGTGGACGATGGTGTAGAAAAACAGTATCTTGTAAATGAAAGCGGTAAAGTAAAGACAAGCGGCACGGTGAAGGATGCTGACGGTGTGAAATACAAAGTGACTAAGTCAGGCAGTACATATATTATCGAAGTTGTGAATGATTAATTTGATGTAGGATAACATAGGAAGAGGCTCCGAATGGGGCCTCTTTTTGCGAACAAATGTTTGCACTGCAGGATGAAATGTGGTATACTTGGTATACTCGAAAGGAGAATATCAATGCCAAAACAGTATATTAAAATTCGAGGTGCCAATGAGCACAATTTGAAGAATATTTCGGTGGATGTACCGCGAAATGAACTGGTAGTTCTGACAGGACTTTCCGGTTCCGGTAAATCCTCCCTTGCATTTGATACAATTTATGCGGAAGGACAGAGACGCTATATGGAGTCCCTGTCTTCTTACGCCCGTCAGTTCCTTGGACAGATGGAAAAGCCGGACGTGGAGAGTATTGAAGGACTGTCTCCGGCCATTTCCATTGATCAGAAATCCACGAACCGCAACCCGCGTTCGACAGTAGGAACTGTGACGGAAATCTATGATTATATGCGACTGCTCTATGCGAGGATTGGTATTCCTCACTGTCCGAAATGTGGAAGAGAGATACGAAAACAGACCGTAGATCAGATGGTGGACCAGATTATGGAATTTCCGGAGCGTACAAGGATTCAGCTTCTGGCGCCGATCGTTCGTGGGCGTAAAGGGCGCCATGAAAAGGTGCTGGATCAGGCGAAGCGCAGCGGATATGTGCGTGTACGCATTGATGGAAATCTGCATGAACTGAGCGAAACTATCGAATTAGATAAAAATATCAAACATAATATTGTGATCGTGGTAGATCGCCTTGTTGTAAAAGAAGGAATTGAAAAGCGTTTGACGGATTCGATCGAGACAGTTATGAAGCTGGCAGACGGTCTGATGATCTTGGACGTAGTGGATGGAGAGCCGATCAACTTCAGCCAGAGTTTTTCCTGTCCGGACTGTGGGATCAGTATTGAAGAGGTAGAGCCGAGAAGCTTCTCTTTCAACAATCCGTTCGGTGCCTGTCCGGAGTGTTTCGGTCTGGGATATAAGATGGAGTTTGATGAGGATCTGATGATTCCTGACAAGTCTCTGAGTATCAATGAGGGTGCGATTGCAGTGATGGGCTGGCAGTCCTGTGCGAAAGAAGGAAGTTTTTCCAGAGCGATTCTGGATGCTCTTGCCAGGGAGTATAATTTTGATCTGGACACTCCGTTTGCGAATTATCCGAAAGAGATTCATGATATTTTAATTCACGGAACGAATGGAAAATCTGTGAAAGTACATTATACAGGTCAGAGAGGAACCGGCGTTTACGATGTGGCATTCGAAGGTTTGATCGAGAATGTGAACCGTCGTTACCGCGAGACATTTTCCCAGACCAGCAAAGCAGAATACGAGACATTTATGCGGATCACACCATGTGTGACATGTCATGGTCAGAGACTGAAACCGGGTTCACTGGCGGTTACCGTCGGCGGTCTGAATATTTACGAAGCGACCAATATGTCCATTGTGAAGTTTCGGGAGTTTATCGATGGGCTGAAATTATCTCCGATGCAGGAAATGATAGGTGAGCAGATTTTAAAAGAGATCCGTGCAAGGATCAGCTTTCTGATCAATGTGGGTCTGGACTATCTGTCCTTGTCACGTGCGACAGGAACCTTATCTGGTGGAGAGGCGCAGCGAATCCGTCTGGCGACTCAGATCGGTTCCGGTCTGGTTGGTGTGGCTTATATTCTGGATGAACCGAGTATCGGTCTGCACCAGAGGGATAATGATAAATTATTGAAGACATTGACGCATCTGCGTGATCTGGGCAATAGTGTGATCGTGGTGGAGCATGACGAAGATACCATGCGTGCAGCGGACTGTATTGTGGATATCGGTCCGGGTGCCGGCTCTCATGGTGGAGAAGTGGTTGCGATCGGTACGGCTGAGGAAATTATGCAGTGCGAAAAGTCCATCACAGGTGATTATCTAAGTGGAAGAAGAAAGATCCCGGTACCGAAGGAACGTCGAACTCCGAGCGGTTGGATTACCGTACGTGGTGCGCGTGAAAACAATCTGAAAAATATTGATGTAGAGATTCCGCTTGGCGTGATGACCTGTGTAACGGGTGTATCCGGTTCCGGAAAGAGTTCTTTGATCAATGAAATCGTATATAAAGCTCTGGCTAAGAAACTGAACCGTGCCAGAACGATTGCGGGCAAGCACGATTCCATTGAAGGTACAGAGCAGCTGGACAAGATCATTGCGATTGACCAGTCTCCGATCGGAAGAACTCCGCGTTCCAATCCGGCAACTTATACAGGGGTATTTGACCTGATCCGTGATCTGTTCGCATCTACAACCGATGCAAAGGCAAAGGGCTACAACAAAGGACGTTTCAGTTTTAATGTAAAAGGCGGACGATGTGAAGCCTGCAGCGGTGACGGTATTATCAAGATTGAGATGCATTTCCTTCCGGATGTGTATGTTCCATGTGAGGTTTGTGGAGGAAAACGTTACAATCGAGAGACTCTGGAAGTCAAATATAAAGGAAAAAATATTTTTGATGTTCTGGATATGACAGTGGAGGAGGCTTCCAGGTTCTTTGAAAATGTTCCGTCCATTGCGAGAAAGATTGATACGCTGAATGATGTCGGTCTGTCCTATATTAAGTTAGGTCAGCCGTCGACACAGTTGTCCGGAGGTGAGGCGCAGCGAATCAAGCTGGCTACGGAGCTTTCCAGACGCGGAACAGGAAAGACTATTTATATTCTGGATGAACCGACAACCGGTCTGCATTTTGCGGATGTTCACAAATTGGTGGAGAT
>JAZOVL010000051.1:0-5938 GCA_045658685.1 Pilosibacter sp. | reverse complement strand
TAATACGAGTATAAATATTTTTGATAAGAAGGCGAAATCATATGACTGAAAGACTGTTTCTAACACCGGAGTATATAACTGCAAAAGAAATAAAAAATGCAAGAGAAAAGCTTGGTCTGACTCAGAAAGAGTTTGCTATGCTGATCTGCTCCTCAAAACCGACGGTTGAGAGATGGGAGAGAAGCACAGAACCCATTACCGGACCGATTGTATTATTGATCAGAATGTTGGAAAAATATCCGGAATATGCTGAGAAGATGAGATTGCCGAAGAAAAATACGCCAATCCGGCTTTGGTATATGCATGGGCAGACCGTATGTACGATTATTGATGTAAATGAAATGCAGCAGGAAATTCATATTTTGAACTATACGGATCATCTGATGTTTCGTGCGTTTGGCGTGGAGGAGCATCCGGATTATAAAGCATATCTGGAATTCTTGGAATCCAGATGTTTTCCGAGAGAAAGAGATAAGATGAAATTGATCTTAAAGGAGCTGGATCTCCCTTTTTATGATCCTTTTATGATCATTGAAAAGACAGAGGGAAGAATGGCGGAGGATGATTTCTGGATCAGAATTGAGAGGTGATCGGATGGTAGAACTGTTTGAGCAGGCGGAAAGAAAAAGTGAACGTCAGTCGTCAAAAGGAAATCAATTAAAATGGGAAAACGATGGAGTCTGGTATAAGGCGGATTACACAGGCTATGAGGGACTTGCAGAATACATGATTTCCCATCTCTTGAAAAAGTCGACGCTTCATGAATCAGAGTTTGTACTATATGATCTGGAAATGATCAAATATAGAGCAATAATTTACACTGGAGTAAAGAGCAAAAATTTTCTGGAATCGGGATGGCAATTGATCACACTGGAACGATTATTTCATAATTTTTTTGGTGAGAGTCTTTATAAATCAATATATAGGATTGAAGAACCGAAAAATCGGCTCCGGTTTTTAGTGGATCAGGTAGAGCGAATGACCGGCCTTGAAAATTTTGGAGCATATTTGAATAAACTGTTTACGATCGATGCTTTTTTTCTAAATGAAGACAGGCATACTCATAATATTGCTGTGTTAATGAATGAAAATTCTAAGTTTGCTTATGGGCCGATTTTTGATCACGGTGCAGGCTTATTGGCAGACACTACAATGGATTATCCGATGCATGGAGACGTTTATGAATTGCTGAAATTGCCACAGGCGAAAACAATCTGTGGAGATTTTGACATACAGTTAGAGCTTTCGGAAATAATGTACGGTGGAAACTTAAGATTTAAGTTTACAAAGGAAGACGTAAGGTCATTGTTGGAGCATGTAACGGCATATTCAGAAGAAACAAAGCGCAGAATGGAAGATATCGTTTATGCACAGATGAGAAAGTATCAATATTTGTTTGATAGAGATTAACTAATGAATCAGAATAAGGAGGAGTCGCATATGGCATGGTATGATGAGGCAGTGTTTTATCATATTTACCCGTTGGGAATGACAGGAGCACCAAAAAGGAATCCATATAAAGAACCGAAGCACCGTCTGAACTCACTTCTGCCGTGGATTTCTCACATCAAAGAACTTGGATGCAATGCCGTCTATATTGGACCGCTGTTTGAGTCTGTGGGACATGGTTATGAAACCACGGATTATAAAAAAGTAGACGGCAGACTTGGTACTAATGAAGATCTGTTCAATTTTGTGTCGGAATGTCATAAGCAGGGAATCCGCGTGATCCTGGATGGTGTATTCAACCATACCGGCTGTGATTTTTTTGCATTTCAGGATTTGAAGCGAAATCTGGGAAATTCCAAGTATAAAGACTGGTATTGTAATGTAAAGTTCCATGGAAATCGTTTTTCTTATGATGGCTGGGGCGGTCATGGAAGTCTTCCGAAGTTAAATCAGAAAAATCCAGATGTCAGAGACTATATTTGTGATGTGATCCGCTTTTGGGTCAGAGAATTTGATATTGACGGGATTCGCCTGGATGCAGCAGACGTTTTGGAATTGGACTATATGAAGGCACTTCGTTGCGTGGCAAATGAAGTGAAACCAGATTTTTGGCTCATGGGCGAGGTGGTTCACGGTGATTATTCCCGTTGGGTAAACGAAAAAATGCTTCATTCCGTAACCAACTATGCACTCCATCAGGCATTATTTTCATCTCATAATGAACATAACTATTTTGAGATTGCCCATTCGCTCAAGTATGTTGGTAAGACTGTAGAGTGTCAGAAACTATATGCATTCGTGGATAATCACGATGTGGAACGTATTTACACAAAACTGAAAAATAAGGCACATTTTGTACCGGTACATATTTTGCTTTATACACTGCCTGGAATCCCTTCTATTTATTATGGTTCTGAGTTTGGTATTGAAGGAAGAAAAGAACCACACTCCGATCATTCCTTGAGACCTGCTTTGAATTATGAGGATTACAAGGATGCGGTACAGATAAATCCTTGCACGAAATTGATTGCAGCATTGGGCAAGATTCGTAGGAACACACCGGCTCTTTGCTGCGGAGGGTATAAGGAATTAGAATTACAGAATACATGTTTTGCATATGAGAGAACGTACAATGGACAGTCTGTGATCATTACAGTGAACAATGGGGATAAGCCTGTCCGCATGAAACTGGCATGTGGAAAATCGAAAGAATATGTCGGTGCACTGACAGGCGAATGTGTACGTATGACTAGTGGTCATTTGCAGGTAAAAGTACCGGCGAATTCTGGTGAGATCTGGATTCCGAAGGAGAATTACAGTGAGTGTTTTGCACCAGTAAAAATGAGTGAGATTGTAAAGGTGCCGGCAACAGTTAAACTCGTTGACGGGAACAAGCCATACGAAGACATGTCCATCGAAGAACTGCAGGAAGCAATTCTCGAGAAAATGCGGAAAAACGGTCCGGTGACTGAATATATGTTGGGAACCGTGCGGGAAAATGTGTGGCATCAGTCTCTGATTACATGGGTGAAAAGCTTTCAATAAAAATACTTTTAAATTCAAAATATTTTGGGTTTTTCTATTCACAAATTGTACTTTTTATGATACAATATATACGTTGTGCAAATTTTGTAATAAGCCTGCGATGAGGAAGTACAATGCTGAAATATGAAATAATTGACAATCAGAAAGAAGAATGGGTAGTGTTTGTCCATGGCATTGGAGGCAGTACCAAAACATGGGGAAGACAGATCGAAGCCTTTTCTGAGCAATATAATCTATTATTGTTAGATCTGCCGGGGCACGGTCTGAATGCAGACAATGTGATCTACAAGGTCGATGCAGAGAAGTTACATAATGGAATTAAGGATACACTGGATCATCTTCAGATTAAACAGGCCCATTTTGTTGGTCTGTCCATGGGAACGATCGTGATCGTTAATTTCACCGTATGTTATCCGGAATATGTAAAAACGATCATTCTTGGAGGATCATCCTTAAAATTGAGCGGTATTTATAGAGGTGCTGTTATTTTGGCCAACAAGATGAAACGGTTTGTACCATATGAGTTTTTATATAAGTTTTTTGCATGGTTTATGATGCCGAGCAAGTCCCATGAAAAGTCAAGATTGATCTTTCTTCGCGAGGTTGTAAAACTGAAAAAGGAGACGATGTTTGCGTGGATCGAGTATGTCCAGTTTACACTGCATCCAGATCAGATTTTGTCAAAGCTGGAATTTTTAGGAAAGAAGATTCTGTTTATTTCCGGCGATGAAGACCATTGTTTTATTGACGATGCGAAAGCTTTGGCGCGAAAAATGAAAAATACAGAAATCAAGATCATCGAAAGATGCGGTCATGTCTGTTCCATTGAAAAATGGCATGTATTTAATCAAATCGTACTGGATTTCTTGTCCTGCAATGTTGCAAATATGAAAATCGCAGGTTCTAAGTAAAAAAGTTTCGAAAAGCCTTGCAAAATCAAGGATTTCCTAATAGAATAAAGACGTAACAAGAGAGGGAGCAGCAATTGCCCCCTTTTTTGTGACGTTATGATTCAGAAACCATGTATGCGGAAGACAGGCAGCAGACCGGATTCGGCGCAGCGGATGACCGCAGAGTTTTTTAAACAAAAAGGAGATTCCAAAGAATGATCAGTGCTAATGGTGTAACACTTCGTGTGGGCAAAAAAGCATTATTTGAAGATGTAAACATCAAGTTTACAGAAGGTAACTGTTATGGACTTATTGGTGCCAACGGTGCCGGAAAATCTACATTTTTAAAAATCCTGTCCGGAAAACTGGAGCCGACAAACGGTGATATCGTAATCACACCGGGCCAGCGTCTTTCCTTCTTACAGCAGGACCACTTCAAGTACGATGAATATCCGGTACTTGATACAGTAATCATGGGTAACCAGCGTCTTTACGACATCATGAAAGAAAAAGACGCGATCTACATGAAAGAAGACTTCACAGACGAGGACGGCATCAAAGCCGCTGAGTTAGAAGGTGAATTCGCAACATTAAACGGTTGGGAAGCTGAGTCTGACGCAGAGAACTTATTAAACGGTCTTGGCGTTGAGACAGAACACCACTACAAATTAGTAAAAGACTTAACTGGTCCGCAGAAGGTCAAAGTTCTTCTTGCACAGGCATTATTCGGTAACCCGGATATTCTGCTCCTCGACGAGCCGACCAACCATCTGGACCTTGACGCGATCGCATGGTTAGAGGAGTTCTTAATCAACTTCGAGAACACCGTTATCGTGGTGTCCCATGACCGTTATTTCTTAAATAAAGTATGTACACATATCGCAGATATCGACTACGGTAAGATCCAGCTTTATGCAGGTAACTACGATTTCTGGTACGAGTCCAGCCAGCTTATGATCAAGCAGATGAAGGAAGCAAACAGAAAGAAAGAAGAGAAGATCAAAGAGTTACAGGAGTTCATCCAGAGATTCTCTGCTAACGCTTCCAAGTCCAAACAGGCGACATCCAGAAAACGTGCTCTTGAGAAAATCGAGCTTGATGAGATCAAACCGTCCAGCAGAAAATATCCGTATATTGACTTCCGCCCGTTCCGTGAGATCGGTAACGAAGTTCTTTCCGTTGAAGGTCTTACAAAGACAATTGACGGTGTAAAAGTTCTCGACAACATCTCCTTCATCCTCAACCGTGAGGACAAAGTTGCTCTTGTTGGACCGAACGAGCTTGCAAAGACAACACTCTTCAAGATCCTTGCCGGCGAAATGGAGCCGGATTCCGGTTCCTACAAATGGGGTCTTACAACAACTCAGGCTTACTTCCCGAAGGATAACAGCCATGAGTTCGCGGGCGATGATATTATCGTAGACTGGTTGACACAGTACTCTCCGGAAAAAGACGTAACCTACGTTCGTGGTTTCCTTGGAAGAATGCTGTTCGCAGGTGAAGATGGCGTGAAGAAAGTAAAGGTTCTCTCCGGTGGTGAGCGTGTTCGCTGTATGCTCTCCAAGATGATGATCTCCGGTGCGAATGTTCTCATGTTCGATGAGCCGACTGACCACCTTGATATGGAGTCCATCACAGCCCTCAACAACGGTATGAAGAAGTTCCCGGGTGTTATGATCTTCTCCTCCCGAGACCATCAGGTTGTAGAGACAACTGCAAACCGTATCATGGAAATCATCAACGGTCAGTTAGTTGATAAGATCACAACATACGACGAATACCTTGCCAGCGATGAAATGGCTAGAAAGAGATTCACATATACAGTTTCTGAGCTTCAGGAAAACGATAACTAAAAGAATGGATATTAGAACTGCTTCATATGTCACATTTATGGCATATGAAGCAGTTTTTGTTATATTTCCATTGCCCAACAGCCAATCTCTTGATAAAATAGTCACAGATTCATTTTGTAAAAGGCGGAGGTAAGATATGCTTAAAATTGAGCATTTGACAAAATATTACGGCGAAAAGCTCGCGGTAGATGATTTGTCTCT
>JAZOVL010000050.1:0-1617 GCA_045658685.1 Pilosibacter sp. | reverse complement strand
TTATTGAGATTTCTTGTTACTAATTGTATCATTTTATGCATGTTTTGTCTAATTGAATTTATGGTTATCTCTGAAAAGAAATTTTATAATGAAGACAACACGGAGGTGTACAGGATGATTATTAAAAAATACTATGAAGATCCCCACATGTTGCATGAAAACACGATGCCCAATAGAAGTTACTATATTCCGGCATCCAAGATGATGCACACATTGGTAGAAAATAGAGAAGAATCCGACAGATTCCAGTTGCTGAACGGAACCTGGGGATTCAAATATTACTCCAGTATTTATGATCTGGAAGAAGAATTTTATATGGACAATTTTGATGTGAGTCAGTTTGATTCCATCCCTGTTCCCGGGGTATGGCAGAATTTCGGGTACGACTCTCATCAATATACTAATATTCGTTATCCCTTCCCTTTCGATCCTCCATATGTACCCCAGGATAATCCCTGCGGTGCATATGTGTGGGTTTTCGACTACAAAAGAAAAGATGATGCACCCAATGCATATCTGGTCTTTGAAGGCGTTGATTCCTGCTTCTATGTTTGGGTCAACGGCAAATATATCGGGTACAGTCAGGTTTCCCGCTCTACCAGCGAATTTGACCTGACAGACGTTCTGCAGGATGGCAAAAACCGTCTGGCAGTACTGGTGCTGAAATGGTGTGACGGCAGCTATATGGAAGACCAGGATAAATTCCGTATGAGTGGTATTTTCAGAGATGTTTATCTGCTGCACAGACCCAAAGAAGGCATCTTCGACTATTTCATCAAAACAGACTATACAAAAGATAAAGCTGTAGTAACAGCAGAAATTACTTATTTTGATAAAACCGTTCCTACAAAAGTCACTCTGATGAACAAAGAAGGCGCGGTATTAAGTACAAAAGAAATTAAAGAAAGTAAAGAAAGCAAAACAACCGCAGTATTCGAAATCGAACAACCTACTTTGTGGAATGCAGAGGCCCCCTACTTATACACGATTGTTTTCGAAACTGCAGATGAAGTGATCACAGACCGTGTCGGGATCAGAAAGATCTATATTGAAGACTGCGTAGTGAAATTAAATGATAGGCCAATCGTTTTTCATGGTGTAAACAGACATGATTCCGATCCTGTCACAGGTCCAGTGATCAGTATTGAACAGATGAAGAAGGACATGGAACTGATGAAGCAGCATAACTTCAATGCGATCCGCTCCAGCCATTATCCCAATGCACCTTATTTCTATCAGCTTTGTGACGAATATGGTTTCTACGTGGTAGGCGAAGCGGATAATGAAAGCCATGGCCCTTCTGAAATTTATTATGAAAACAACGAATTTGAGTATAGAGGCAAACGTTGGAACGAAACAATTTCCGACAATCCTGAATATATCGAAGCAACAGTAGACAGAGTAAAACGCTGCGTGGAAAGAGAAAAGAACCGTCCCTGTATCGTGATCTGGTCTATGGGTAACGAATGTGCTTATGGCTGCACCATCGAAGAGTCTCTGAAATGGACAAAATCTTTCGATGACAGCAGACTGACACAGTATGAAAGCGCAAGATATCACAGCGACAAACGAAAATATGATTTTTCCAATCTGGATCTGTTCAGCCGCATGTATCCT
>JAZOVL010000049.1:0-5722 GCA_045658685.1 Pilosibacter sp. | reverse complement strand
CACAGGTTCTTTAATCTCTGCCATCTGTTTTACATGCTGCTGTTTCACACGTTAACAGAACACTTATCATAGAATATAGCACATTTCACTTCGAATGAAAAGGGGAAATTCCCTATCTTTTCACAAGTTTCCCCAGAATCTCCTCAAAGCAGACTCCGTTACTGTGTGGAATTTCTAATTCATCTGACTTTGTAATGCAGTCTCTGACAAATCTGGCTGCTTTTTCTGTTGCCGCACGAAGATTGTGCCCATTCAATACAGCACCTGCCAGAACGGAGGAGAACACATCTCCGGTTCCCGGTCTCTGCTTTCCGGCACTCTTTACTTTTACAAACTCTGCCTCTTGCCTGCCATGCTCCAAGACAACATTGGTGTAGAAATTTCCCTCTCTCACGCCAGTGATCACAACTGATTTTGCCCCCATAAGCTGGAGCATCATTGCCATATTAAGAAGTTCTTTTCTTGTCCATCCCTGGTCTTTGTACGGCGTTCCGGTCAAAATACATGCCTCTGTCACAGTTGGAGTAGCCACATCCGCATATCCCACCAACTGTTTCATTTCCTCACACATTTCTGCTGTGTAAGTTGCATAAATCTTTCCGTGATCTCCCATAACCGGATCCACAATAATCAGCGTATCTTCGTCACGGAAGTGCTCTACAAATTCCAGAACAATCTCAATCTGTTCTGCTGAGCCAAGGAAACCGGTGGAAATGGCATCAAACTTAAGACCAAGTTCAGCCCATTTACCGATATATGCACGCATTTTGTCTGTATAATCATCGAAGAAATATACAGGAAACTCTGTATGATTGGAGAGAATCGCAGTCGGTACCGGACAACTCTGGATTCCCATTACCGATAAAATGGGATGAGCCACTGTCAGAGAACAGCGGCCATAACCAGATAAATCATTAATTACTGCTATTTTTTTCTGTCTGTATTGTTCCATAATGTCATCCCTCTGAGCATTTTCTTTCATATTTGGCAAGCAGATCAATCCTTTGACTCTACACAGATCAAGATTCCTTCTTTTATCATAATCGTTGCTTTGTCTTCCAGAATTTCATTGCTGACACAGAGACTTGGGTTATTCAAAATAGAAATATCTTTGTCCTGTAACGGATATTTAAATCCGGTCAAGGTAATGCCTTTTACAGTTTCTGTGATTGGCAGGAAGGAGACATACCTTCCATATTGACTGCTTCTGAAAAAATTATACTCGTTTTTTTGCTCAGAATCAAGAATATAGATTCGATTCTTTGCATCGTAACAATTTGCCTGAAGACCTTTTCTCATTTCATGGACTAACAAATGGATATTGGATATTTCATGATCTAACCGACCGCCAAGTGCTCCCAGAACGTCCACTTCACAAAAGCCAGCTTCACGGATCCTTCGAAATGCAAGTTCAGTATCTGTCTCATCTTTTTCTGGTTTATGGATCTCAATCTGATATTCCGGATCGGACAGATAAGATTGAATCCTTTCTCTCCCAAACGTGTCAAAATCACCAACCAGAAGGTCCGGATGAATACCCAGTTTCAGACAAGAAGAGAATCCGGCATCTGCTGCCACCACAAAATCGTAGTTACGGTTATTTAAAAAATCTTTTGCAAACAAAAGGTCCAGAGGACCGCCGGAAATCAATAAACATGTTTTCATTCTAATTCGCCCCCTGGACCTGATTTACTTATTCGTACTCTTTAAAAATTTCAAGGAATGCCTTTGTGTTGGCTGCCGCGTCGTTTTTAAATACTGCAGAACCTGCAACGAATACATTTGCTCCTGCCTCGATCAGCATACGAACATTTTCTGTTGTTACACCGCCGTCCACCTGAATGTCTGTTTTAAGACCTGCATCATCTAACATTTTGCGAAGTTTTTTGATCTTCTCAATGGTATACGGAATGAACTTCTGTCCGCCAAACCCCGGATTTACAGACATGATCAGGAACATATCTACCTGATCGAGAATACAGGAAAGTGTTTCCACCGGTGTTGCCGGATTCAATGCAACTGCAGCCTTGCAGCCTGCTTCTTTAATCTGGTTGATGGTACGGTCTAAATGTACACAGGCTTCCTGATGCACACATATGATGTCCGCACCGACTTTTTTCATATCCTGAACGTAGCGTCCCGGTTCTTCTACCATCATGTGAACATCGAAAATTGCATCTGTGCAGCCACGTAATTTTTCAATCACCGGCATACCAAAAGAAATACTCGGAACGAATGCGCCGTCCATCACATCGAGATGAATGTACTTTGCTCCTGCCTCTGCTACTGTCTTTACTTCTTCTCCTAATTTAGAGAAATCTGCTGCTAAAACGGATGGTGCTAAGATATACATACTAATATCTCCTTTTATTCTTTAGTTCTTCATAAATCAGACGATAATTTTCATAGCGGTCCTTGGAAAGACTGCCTTGTTTTACTGCATCTTTTACGCCACATTCTCTTTCGCCCACATGGACACAGCCGAGAAAACGACATTCCGGAATGTAGTCATCAAATTCTGGAAAAAACTGCTGCAGCTCTTCCGGTTTCATATTGTCAACGAACATGGAACTAAATCCCGGAGTATCCATCACAAAAGTATCTGCTTCCACGAAAAACAACTCCGAATGACGTGTTGTATGTTTTCCGCGTTTGATCTTTTCACTGATCGAACCGGTCTCCATCTCAGCCTCAGGCTGAATCTCATTGGTAATCGTGGATTTTCCAACTCCGGATGGACCTGCAAGAACCGTTGTCTTTCCTCTTAAAAGTCCACGGATCTGTTCGATGCCTTCGCCGCTTTTTGCGTTGGTCAAATGCACTTCATATCCGGCGGCTTCATAAATGGAAGTCAGTTTCTTTGCTTCTTCCTCTGTGACCAGATCTTTTTTGTTAAAACAGATCACAACCGGAACATCCTGCGATTCCATTGTCACAAGAAAGCGGTCCAGAAGATTCAGATTGGGCTCCGGATCTGTGGCGGCAAATACAACCATTGCCTGGTCAATATTGGCTACAGCAGGGCGGATCAGCTCATTTTCACGCTCCATAATATCAACGATATTTCCTGTCTTTTCCTGCTCATCCAGTATTGTAAACTCCACGTCATCTCCAACCAGTGGTTTGATTTTTTTGTTTCGAAAAACTCCTTTTGCTTTACATTCATAAACACCGGAAATGGCATCATGTACATACTAAAATCCGGCAATTCCTTTCATTATCTTTCCAGTCATAGTTTATACTTCAATTTCAAAAAAGTTTATATTATAAGTATTCAGTACAACATTGTTGGTCATATCTACAATTTCAACTTCACCGGTGGAAACACCATCAGCACCTCGGATCTTCGTAAAACGAATGTCCAGCATCGTATCTGTGGAATAAGCCTTCGGCTCTGTTAATTTTGTATACTTAACCTCTCCGTTTACGGTCTGTTTCAAACGGATCATAATCTGAATCTCCGCAGACGGTGCACCTGGTCCGTAAGAAACACGAAGAGGATAGCTTGCCTCAAGAGATGCCAAAAACTGTGTCTCCGGAGGTTTCGTTCCCAGACTGACAACATAATCTACAACCGTTCCAATCTCGATTTCCTCACCTGCAGCAATCGCCTGACTAATAACACTGCCAGCTGGTACTGTATCGTGATATTCTTCTTTTATAGTACCGGTAACAAGACCGGATGTTGTCAACAGCTGTGCCGCCCAGTCTGCCGACTGGCCTTCAAGTTTTGGTACTGCTACCGTCTCAATTTCAGGTCCTTTGCTGACATAAAGTGTTACGGTATCTCCAAGAGATGCTTTGTCCAACGGCTCATATCTGAGGATCGAACCAATCACAGCAGTTTCATGATTTTCTTCCACAACTGTCGCTTTCAGCCCTTTTCCTTCAATCAGACGAACAGCCGTATCAAGTGTCATCTCTGTTAATCCAAGATCTGCAAGCTCTACCTTGTCAGAACCGCCGCTTACTGTCACGATCACACTGGAATATCTCGGAATCACAGAATCTGGTGCATCTTCCTGAGAAATGATCATACCTTTGGCAATCTCGTCTGAATTTTCAAGAATCACCTTCATCTTGAGATCCAGTTCTGCCAGCCTGCGCTCTGCTTCTTCCTGTGTATCTCCCACCAGATTCGGCATACGGACTTCTTTCTGACTGATTTCACCGCCGTTATTTGCTTCAACCGTGATCTGTTCACCGGTTCCCATTGGATTATTATCTCTAAATAATCCTCCAAGTTTTGAGAATACAACCACAACGACTGCAACAACAATAATTGCGGCCAAAACCCCAAAAACAGTCAAAAGTTTTTCAAGATGAGTAGAAGAATCATCTTCCGTCACATCTTCTTCGTAGACATCTTCTTTTACTGTCTTAACATCTGCCTTTTCTGCTCTGGAGGTAATGATATCCATTTCTTTTTTGCTGATCATAATCGTATCGGAAGTAAGTTCCGGAGCTGTTGCCGCTCCGATGGTAATATCTTCCGGGTTAAGCAGTGCTTTTCTGAGATCACTGATCAGATCGCTGATCGAAGCATAACGGTTTTCCGGCTTTTTCTCAGTACATTTTAAAATAATCTGCTCGACAGCCGGAGTGATCTCCGGATTTAACATACTTGGAAGCACGATTGGATCTTCTAAATGTGCCAGTGCAACGGTTACAGTATTGTCCCCCTCAAACGGAACTTTTCCTGTCAGCATCTCAAACATAGTAATACCGAGAGAATATATGTCCGTTCTTGCATCAACAAAACCACCTCGTGCCTGTTCCGGAGAAACATAGTGTACGGAACCCACAACGGTGGAGTTCATGGTCTGAGACGATACGGCTCTTGCAATACCAAAATCTGCCACCTTTACTTTTCCATCTTTAGAGATCAACATATTTTGTGGCTTGATATCCCGATGAATAATGTGCTGATCATGGGCTGCTTCGATTCCCTGCGCAACCTGGATTGCGATCCCAATGGACTCCTTCACTCCAAGATGTCCTTTTTTCGCAATATAGTTTTTTAATGTAATGCCCTCGACAAGCTCCATCACAATGCAATGCAAGTCGCCTTCGTCTACAACATCATAGATATTTACGATGTTTGGATGAGACATGCCGGCTGCAGCCTGGGCTTCCATTTTAAATTTGCTCACAAAACCGGCATCAGATGTAAATTCAGATTTTAACACCTTAATTCCAACCAGACGGTTCAGTTTGTGGCACTTTGCCTTATAAACTTCTGACATACCGCCAGAACCGATCTGCTCTAAGATCTCATAACGGTCCTGCAGCATAACACCTGCACCTAACATCATACGATCACCTCACTTATCTGAGGCTCAACCAAGATAACCGCGATGTTATCCAGTCCTCCATTTTCATTGGCCTTTCGGATCAGATTATCTGTCTGTTCCTCTAAAAGATCCGTTGTCTTAAGAATCTTGCTGATTTCGTCATCACTTACCATATTGGTCAGACCATCGGAGCACATCAAAATGTAGTCACACTCCTGCAGCGGAATATCAAACATATCGACGTCAACCGTCGGAAGAATGCCGATCGCACGTGTGATCACATTTTTCTGACTTCGATATGCTTCACTGCCACGTTCGATCTTACCAAGTGCAACCATCTCTTCTACAAGGGAATGATCTCTTGTGATCTGTTCCAGGTTTTCTCTTAATAAGTAAAGGCGGCTGTCGCCCACATTGGCAACATAAAG
>JAZOVL010000048.1:0-3193 GCA_045658685.1 Pilosibacter sp. | reverse complement strand
TCATGCGCCAGAGAAGATTCGAACTCCCGACACTACGGTCCGTAGCCGTATGCTCTATCCAGCTGAGCTACTGACGCATTCCTTGAGGTTGTCTGTGTGACTCACTCAACAGAGCATATAATACACCAAGAATTCGAATCTGTCAACACTTATTTTTAAAATTTTTTATTTTTTTTGCACAACATGTGCGATTTGTATTTTCCTGCCCCTGATCTATTACCAGATTGCCGGTTTTACATCTGCCGGAAGCGGATTTGGATAGGTTTCACCTTCCAGATTTTCTACCCAGTCCTTTTTTGCAGATTCAAGCAACTCCGGCTTTGTCAGAAGATCCACACCGGTACATGCCATGATCTTTGCTGCCGCGATCATTCCTTTATGTGCGATGGAGGATTTTCCCTGAGCCACGCACTGCCAGGAATGGAATGCTGTACCTGCCGCACATGTCACAACGCTTACCTGACCGGTCGGTACTACCCAGCTGACATCGCCGACGTCAGTAGAACCACCACCTCCGGTATTCGCATTTTTATCAATGACAAAATCCAGCAAGGACATTTCCATCACTGCCTGTCTCTCGTCCTTTGACGCGATTCTGCTGATCGCATTCTTTAATCCCTCTTTATCCAGCTCAGTGATCACTTCTTTGAATTTCGCCGCATAAGCCTTTTCTTCGTCTGTATATCCAATCGGAACAAAATGACGGAGATGAGCATCCATGACATCCTCTAATGTCTCATTTCGGATCACATTGGAATAAGCCGCAACCTGGCGAATATCTACTGTCGTTCCGGTAATCAGAGCTGCACCCTGAGCAATATCACACATTCTTTCATAAAGCTTCTTTACCTGTGTTACTTTCGGTGCACGGATCGCATATAAAACCTGCGCTTCAGACGGGATTACATTCGGCGCAATACCGCCGGAATTTGTGATCGCTCCATGAATTCTTGCTGCATCGATCATATGCTCACGCATGAAATTCACACCGATGTCCATGATCTCAACCGCATCAAGCGCAGAACGTCCCAGCTCCGGAGCACCTGCCGCATGGGAAGAAATTCCATGGAATGTAAAGAACACACGGAAGTTAGCCAAATATCCGTCATCTGCAGACGTTTTGTTGCTGGTTCCCGGATGCCATGTAATCGCCGCATCACAGTCATTAAAATAACCGTCACGAACCAGATATGCCTTGCCGCCTGCATTTTCCTCCGCCGGACATCCATAATAACGGATCGTTCCCGGAATCTGATTTTCTTCCATATAGGTCTTCAGAGCGTCAACTGCAGCTACTGCAGACGTTCCAAGAAGATGATGGTGACAGCCATGTCCGTTTGTCTTACCTTCGATCAAAATACGTTCTGTCTGATCTGCTTCCTGCTGGAGAGAAGATAATGCATCAAACTCACCCAAAAAAGCCAGAATCGGCTTTCCGCTTCCATACTCCGCAATAAATGCTGTCTCTTCGCCCGCCAAATCTGCTTTAATTGCAAATCCACGGGATGCTAAGTATTCCTGCTGAATCTTAGATGAATCAAATTCCTGAAATCTCGGCTCCGCAAATCCCCAGATCGCATCACTCATCTCAGTATAAACTTGTTTCTTTTCATCCACCAACATACTAATGATATTTCTGTAATCTATTGACATACCGCAACTCCTTTCTCGTTATTGAATCAATCCGTTCTATATATAAGAAAAACGGGCGCAGTAAACACGCCCGTTTCAATTCTTACCAGATTTCCGGTTTCGCATCTGCCGGAAGAGGATTCGGATAAACTTCTCCGTTTAATTCCTCTTTCCAGTCAGCCTTCGCCTGAGCTACCTTATCCGGATTCATCAGAAGCTCTGCACCTACGCAAGCCATAACTTTCGCAGCCGCAAGCATACCTTTGTGTGCAATTGTAGATTTACCCTGTGCAGTTGCCTGCCAGGAGTGCATAGCTGTACCGGCAGCATAGCAGTTTGTGTAAACATGTCCTGTCGGAACCTTCCAGCTTACATCACCAACGTCAGAAGATCCGCCGCCGCCAAAGCGTGTATTTTTATCAATGATCACATCCCATAACGGATTCGGCAATAAATCTTTCTTACCAAGCTCAGCTGCCATGGACTTTAATCCCTCTTTATCAAGAGCTGTGGTCACTTCCTGGAACTTTCTTGCATATTCCAGCTCTTCCTCTGTATAACCGATCGGAATCACTTTCTCCAGGCTTTCCTGGATCATATCATTGAGAGTATCGTTATTAATAATATCAGAATAAGCAGCAACCTGCTTAACATCTACGGTTGTACCTGTAATCAGTGCAGCACCTTTCGCGATATCACACATTCTGTCAAATAAATGTTTTACCTGAGTTACTTTCGGTGCGCGGATCGCGTAAAGAATCTGTGCCTCGGACGGAATTACGTTCGGAGCAATACCGCCAGAGTTTGTGATCGCACCATGCACTCTTGCAGCATCGATCATATGCTCTCTCATAAAGTTTACACCGATATCCATCATCTCAACTGCATCCAGAGCGGAACGACCAAGTTCCGGAGCACCTGCTGCATGAGAAGAAATTCCGTGGAATGTAAAGAAAGCACGGAAGTTTGCAAGATGGTATCCGCCCTTCATAACTTTATTGATTGCAAACGGATGCCAAGTGAGTGCAATATCACAGTCATCAAAATAACCATCACGAACCAGATAAACTTTACCGCCTGCATTTTCCTCTGCTGGACATCCATAGTAACGGATTGTACCGGAGAGTTTGTTCTGCTCCATATATGCTTTCAATGCATCAGCCGCTGCAAGGCTTCCTGTACCAAGCATATGGTGTCCGCAGCCATGGCCATTGGTCATACCTTCGATCGGACTGCGTTCGGTCTTATCTGCCTCCTGCTGAAGCGCAGAAAGGGCATCAAACTCACCAAGGAATGCGATCACCGGTTTTCCGCTTCCAAACTCGGCGATAAAAGCAGTCTTCTCACCTGCAAGATCCGCTTTTACAGAGAAACCCCTGCTCTTCATATACTCCTGCTGTAACTCAGAAGATTTATACTCCTGAAATCTCGGCTCTGCGTATCCCCAGATCGTATCGCTCATATCTGTATAAGTCTTGCGATTTTTCTCGATCCATGCGATCAAATCATCTCTAAACTGTGTTCCCATAAAAAACCCCCTGTTACACTGTTAAAACTGTCT
>JAZOVL010000047.1:0-8074 GCA_045658685.1 Pilosibacter sp. | reverse complement strand
CTTTGTTCGATTCCATATGCTGTATTCTGCTAACATTAGCAAGGCTTCCGAAAATTTTGTACGGACTAATTTCAACCGCGGAGACTTGTCTGAAGCCCGTCAGGGCTGAGTTGGTCGAGAGCGGTTGATAATAGATGGACGTACAAAATTCGGAAACGCAGCTTGTTTGCAGAATATTGCATATGGGAATGAACAAAAAGAGGAAATGCTCTTTTTAAAAAAACATTTCCTCAATTAAATACTCAATTAATCCTCAAGATCATCCTCACCAACGATCTCATCGTACTCTGCCTCGTCAAGAAGCTCGTCGAAAGCGTCAGCTACGATCTCATACTCTTCATCGCTGATGATGTTGTCCAGCTCCGGATTTCCATTTGCATCCTCGCTGTAACGGTATAAGAATACTTCGCCGTCCTCAGCCTCTTTACCGTCTAACGGAAGAAGTGCAATATAGTCATGATCGCCTGCCTCGAAGATTGTGAGAACTACACACTCAAGATCGCTGCCGTCTTCCAGTGTGAGTGTTACTGTCATCTCTTCGTTCTCAGACATATTCTGAAAATCAAGATTTTTCTTATCAGTTGCCATTATAGTATTTCTCCTTTACATATTGTTTTCAAACTGTTACAAGCATATCAGTAAACCTGCGAAAAATCAACAACATTCCCTTACAAATCTGGAAATTTCCTGTTTCCTGTGATACCGTTCTCGAACCGCACACAAATGCAGCCGTTCTTTGGCACGAGTCATCGCAACATAAAACAATCGACGTTCCTCTTCAATGTCCGCAGGCAATGCCGCCTTATGGTGGGGACAGATTCCCTCATTCGCATCGACAATAAAGACAATTCGGTATTCCAGTCCCTTGGCGCTGTGCATGGTGGACAAGGTCACACCTGTTTCTGCCCTTTCGTTGTTTCCGCGTTTTTGTTCTTTTAGAGTCTCTTCATATTGCACAATGTGCTCCTGCCACTGCGCGAATGTCTCAAATCCAACTGCACTTTCCGCCAACTGGTCAGCAACCTCGTACAATTCTTCCGGCCTCAACCTCCGAAACTCTGCATATTCCTTCAGATACTGATCATACCCGACTGCTTTCCGGACATAGTTAATTGCGGCAGCCGGTTTCAATCGTCCAATCGTAATGATATCGCTCTCCAGATCACAAACCCTCGCCTCCATCCAATCCTTATCCTGGTAAAAGTTTTTTACCGCATCCAGAGACACTTCCATCGTATCAAACGCATCACGGCTGAAATAGCGGTTTGGACGGTTCATGATCCTGAAAAAATCACTCCGTTTCCGACTACCTGCTCCCAATGACAGATATGCAAAGAAATCTTTTGCAATCCAATGGCTGTACAAATTTGGAATCGCATCTCTCATCACGAATGGAATATTGTACTCCATCAGCTTTTCCGCCAGAAGTCCGGAACCACTGCTCGCCCGGAACAAAACTGCCATATCTTCATAATGATACCCGGCCTGTTCGTAGAGTCGCAGTTTTCTTGCCACATCCTCCATCTCACGGAGCGGATTCTCGTAAAGTACAGTCTCCACCGGACGACCAGCTCCATGCATGGGAACCAGTGCTTTCTCATACCGCACTTTGTTACGGCTGATCAGCCTTAAAGATGTCTGGACAATGTCCTTGGTGGAACGATAATTTTCCGCCAAAAGAACCTTTTTTGCATCCGGGTAATCTTTCATGAAACCCAGCATAATCTCCGGCTTTGCACCACGAAATCGGTAAATAGACTGGTCATCATCGCCCACAATAAACAGATTGTTTTCCGGCAGAGCAAGCATCCGTACAATCTCATACTGAATCCGATTGATATCCTGAAACTCATCTACAAGAATGTACTGAAACTTCCGTTGCCACGCAGACAAAATATCCGGTCTCTGGGTAAATAATTCGTAGCACATGATCAGCATATCATCGAAATCGATCTTTCCGGTAATCCGCAGCATATCTTCGTATCCTGTATACAGTTTTTTAAACCATTCTTCCGGACAGTTCTGTGAATAATAATAATCCAGATCGATCCGACTGCCTTTTACATAGCTGATTTCGTTGATCACAGAGGAAATAAACTCACTCTCATCTTCCACTTCCAGTTCTGATTTTGCCAGAAACTCCTTGAAGAACCCGCGTTTATCCTCTTCGCCCAGAACATTTCCAGAAGAAAAGCGATACGCAAGCTTCAGGATTTGATAAAATATGGAGTGAAAGGTACCAAAACTAACCTTATGACAATCTGACAGATTTCCTTCTGCCAATCGATAAAATCGATCCTTCATCTCCATGGCAGCGGCTTTCGTAAACGTAATAACAAGAATGCCGGAGGGGTTTACGCCCTGCTCCAGCAACTTCCTGATTCGATGTGTGATAACAGTTGTCTTTCCTGATCCAGGTCCTGCCAATACCATCATTGGACCATTTTTGTGGGAAAGTGCTGTGTTCTGTGCTTCATTAAATCTCATATCGTATAAAAGAAATGTTGCGACGTGCAAATATACACGCCGCAGCATTGAAATTCGTGTTTAATTAGATGGATGCCTCAAGAAGAGCGATACCCTTCTTAATTCTCTCAAGAGACTCTTCTTTACCAATGATCTCCATGATCTCAGTTGCGCCTGCCGGTGTCATCTGCTTACCGGAAACGGCTGTACGAATCGGCCACATAACGAAACCAGTCTTCACGCCAGCATCAGCCACATACTGGGACAGAGCTGCATAAAGAGCATCGTTGGAATAATCTTCCTGTGCCTCTAAGATCGGAAGAACAGCCTTTAATGTCTCAAGGGAGTTCTCTTTGTTTGTCTTCATCTTCTTATGAGTATACATCTCCGGATCATACTCCGGAAGTGTCTCGAAGAAATCAACCTGACCTGCAATATCCGGAAGAACTTCGATTCTTGTCTTTACCATAGCCGCGATTTTCTTCAGATCAAACGGTTTTTTAAGAGCTTCCTTGAGGTACGGCTCAGCGATCTCATAGAATGCATCGAAATCCATCTTCTTTAAGTATTCGCTGTTCATCCAGCGTAATTTTGTCATATCAAAAACAGCCGGAGACTTGCTCATATTGTGGTAGTTGAACTCTTTTACTAACTGCTCCAGAGTGAAGAACTCTTCATTTCCTGCCGGAGACCAGCCAAGTAAAGCTACGAAGTTTACGATCGCCTCTGTGATGAAGCCCTGCTCAAGAAGATCTTCGAAAGAAGAATGACCGCTTCTCTTGGATAATTTCTTGTGCTCCTCATTTGTGATAGTTGGGCAGTGAACGTAAATCGGAACTTCCCAGCCAAATGCCTCGTACAGGCGGTTGTACTTCGGAGAGGAAGAAAGATACTCATTACCTCTTACTACGTGTGTAATGCCCATGAGATGGTCATCCACTACGTTTGCGAAGTTATATGTCGGGAATCCGTCGGATTTGATGAGAACCATATCATCAAGCTCGGAGTTATCAACGCTGATATCACCATAGATGTCATCGTGGAATGTAGTTGTACCCTCTTTCGGGTTGTTCTGACGGATAACGAACGGCATGCCGGCTGCCAGATTTGCCTCTACCTCTTCCTTGGAAAGGCCTAAGCAGTGCTTATCGTAAGCCATAATCTCTTCGCCATTTACGCTTGTTCTTAAGGAATCCAGGCGCTCCTGTGTACAGAAGCAGTAATAAGCCTCTCCTTTTTCAACCAGCATCTTTGCATATTCCATATAGATACCGGCTTTCTGACGATCAGACTGAACATACGGGCCAAAGCCTTTGTCTTTGTCCGGACCTTCATCGTGGATCAGTCCTGTTTTTTCCATTGTTCTGTAAATAATGTCAACTGCACCTTCTACAAGACGTCCCTGGTCTGTATCTTCGATACGAAGGATAAAATCTCCGTCTTCATGTTTTGCGATAAGGTAGGTATAAAGAGCTGTTCTTAAGTTACCTACATGCATACGGCCTGTCGGGCTCGGTGCAAATCTTGTTCTAACTTTTGCCATAATTGTTTTTCTCCTGTTTCTATTATTTGCTGGGAGGCGGCTCCCGGGATATCAAAAAATATAGTTTATACTGTCATATCCAACAACATACATGCCAGATTGAAGTATACGATCAGACTTACAGCATCTACGATCGTTGTGATCAACGGTCCGGCCATGATCGCCGGGTCAGCTTTCAAGACTTTTGCCGCAATCGGAAGTGTACAGCCAATCGTTTTTGCGATCACAACTGTCACAAATACACTCAGTACAACCACAAGGCTGATCATAGTATTGCCCGGATACTGAATCAGCAGACGGACAAAGTTACAAACTGCAAGGATAATTCCCGCAATCAGACCAACTCGGATCTCTTTCCAGATAACCTTCAGAATATCCGCCGGCTCAATCTCTCCGACTGACATACCACGAATGATCATCGCACTGGACTGGCTTCCTGAGTTACCGCCGGTATTCATAAGCATCGGCGTAAAACTTACCAGAAGCGGAATCGCCGCAAACGCATTTTCATAACGTTCCAGAATTGCTCCGGAAAGTGTACTGGATAACATTAAAAACAGCAGCCACGGAATACGATTCTTCGCCAATTCGAAAACACCGGTTCTTAAATATGGCTTTTCAGATGGAAGCATCGCAGCCATCTTTTCGATATCCTCTGTGGCCTCTTCTTCCATAACGTCCATAACGTCATCGACTGTGATAATACCGACCAGACGATCCTCACTGTCTACAACAGGCATACTGAGAAGGTCGTATTTATTCATCATCTCTACGACTTCTTCCTGGTCCATCGTTGTTGTCGCTTTGATCACATTGTCATCCATAATGTCGCCCAAAATGGCATCATAAGGATTCATAATGAGATTTCTGACCGTAACTACACCTTCCAGACGGCGCTTGGAGTCCATCACGTAACAGGTGTAAATCGTTTCTGAATCAATTCCGTTTTTCCTGATATAAGAGAAACATTCCTCTACGGTCATGTGCTTTTTCAGACCGATATACTCAGCAGTCATAATACTGCCGGCACTGTTTTCCGGATAGTTTAAAAACTGATTGATCAGTTTTCTGGTTGCCGGTTTTGTATTTTCCATGATACGACGAACAATCGTCGCCGGCATCTCTTCCAGCATATCTACCGCATCATCGACATACAGATCTTCAACGATCTCGGAAAGCTCTCGGTCAGTGATGCTGTTGATAATATCTTCCTGGGATTCCGGATCCAGCTCCGCAAATACTTCCGAAGCCATCTCTTTCGGCAACATACGGAATACGAGCATCCTGCGTTCCACAGAATCCAATTCATCCATAAATAAGGCAATATCTACCTCATTCAAATCGAAAAGAGCCTCTTTCAGCTGGCGGTATTTCTTTGTCTTCACCAGCTCCAGTAATTCTTCTAAGTCAAAATTCTCCATTGTCTCATTAGACATGATCTCGTTCCTCCATTCCATCTCTCTAACACCTGGACCGGAGTCAAACGGACACCTTAAAAGCAGCTATTCACATAATGGCTCTCTGCCACTATGCATATCGCCGTCGATTCGGGCTGGGCGTCTGCCTCCATCTTGCGACTTCGACCTTCCATTATGTGTTCACTTCCTCTCTCTTTTTGATTTCATAATTTCACTCTATTTAACCATTATAAGAAAATTTCAACCAAATAGCAATAAAAAAATCCATTGCCGGATACAATTTTTCTCCGGCAACGGAATATCAATTAATCTTCCACTAATCTCAATCCTGCAGTATCTGTTACCGGGAGTGAAAATGCAATGGATTTTGCTTTTGTCTGCAGACCTGCATCTTTCATGATGGCCTGCATGATCGGATTTTTCAATTCTGTTTTTGTTACAATCAGAACCAGCTCTTTTTCAGAAGCAAGGGATACACCCATGAACTTCTCAGCCAGTTCCATACCGGTTCCTTTCGCATGGATAACCGTTCCGCCGTAAGCTCCTGCACTTCTGGCTGCATCCATGACCATATTGGTATAACCCGGTTCTGTGATCACAATAATCAGATGATGATCTGTATTCTTCAAGATGGTCTCCTCCTCTTTCTGATAATCCTGTGTCTCCAGCAGGAACTGAAGCTGCTTCATCCCGCCAATGCTGCTGAGCGGAATTGTGAATGCAATACCTCCGCCAGGTGCATCGATCTTCAGTTTTTTCTCCAGCTGACGCTTTACAGTCAGCCACGTTTTCTCATCTACGATGGAGAATGAAACGGCTTTCTGGTTGGATTCCAGTCCGAGATAATCCATAATTTCATTGGATGCAGTACCGTAACCCAGAGATAAAAAGGCCACATGCAGATCATTGTCCTGATATAATTCCATATATCGATTCAGAACTTTTCGATCCACAATCGTTGTCATTAAATTTAAACTTCCCATATGCTCCTCATTTCTATACTGTTACAGTTCGATAATCTCCATATCGCTGCCAAAGTCTGCACCTGCAAAAGCTGCGGTATCCGCGATATTTTTGTGAAGCTGTTTCTCTTTCATCTTGCTGAGCAATCCCATAACCTGAATGGTGATCAGCGGAGTCATGGCAACCATCGCCACGATACCAAACGCATCGGTAATAATATTTCCACCCAATGCTTCACAAGCCCCCATTGCAAACGGAAGAAGGAAGGTAGCCGTCATCGGACCGGATGCAACACCGCCGGAGTCGAAGGCAATCGCAGTATAAATTTTCGGTACAAAGAAGGAAGTACCTAATGCAATGGTATACCCAGGGAGCAGGAACCACATAATAGAAATACCTGTCACCACGCGGATCATTGCAAGTCCAACAGAAACCGCCACCGCAATGGACAAGCTGTTTCCCATTGCCTTTGCTGAAATACCGCCGGAAGTCATCTCCTCTACCTGTTTCGTAAGAACGAATACGGCCGGCTCTGCTTTTACAATGAAATATCCGATGATCATACCAATCGGAACAATGATCCATGGATAGGAAAGTCCTGCAATTGTCTGACCCAGATAATTACCGGCAGGCATAAAACCTACATTGGCACCTGTCAGGAACAGCACCAGTCCGATATATGTATACACAAGACCGATACCAATCTTGATCAGAGCTCGTTTATTAATATCTCTGGATGCCAACTGGAATAATCCAAAAAAGAAAATAATCGGGAACAGGGAAACTGCCATTTCCTTAAAATAATGCGGAAGCTCTACCGCAAATAATTTCCACAATTCAACCGTGTCCTGAATAACCGGAATGGATTCTGAAACCTGCTCTGCGGATCCCGGATTGAAGATCATGCCGAGAAGGAGAACTGCAAGGATCGGTCCGATGGAACACATTGCTACCAGACCGAAACTGTCATCTGCCGCATGTTTATCGTTTCGGATTGCAGAAACACCAATACCGAACGCCATAATAAACGGAACCGTCATCGGTCCTGTTGTTACACCGCCGGAGTCAAACGCCACCGCAAGGAAATCGGCCGGAACAAACAGTGTAAGTGCAAAAATGACAACATAAAAAAGTACCAGAAGCCTTGGAAGCGCGATTCCAAACAGCATTCTGAGAAGTGCAAACACCAGAAATGTGCCAACACCTGCTGCTACGGCTAAAATCAACACCAGATTCGGAACGGACGGAACCTGCTGTGCAAGCACCTGAAGGTCCGGTTCAGAAACGGTAATTACAAAGCCCATAATAAAACTGATCAAAACAATAATGATCAAATTCTTAGACTTTGTCATGATCGTACCGACACGCTCACCCATCGGAGTCATAGACAGATCCACACCTACGTTAAAAAACAACATTCCGACAACCAGAAGAACGGCTCCCGTTAAAAAGGTCATCAGAATACTCGGAGGGATTGGTGCAATCGAGAAGCATAAGATCAGTACTATCAGCAAAATTGGAAAAACTGCTTTTAAAGTTTCGCTGAATTTTTCTTTAAATGTTGAACGTAATGAATGCAATTGTACCTAACACCTTTCTAAAATTTAGTTTCTTAAGTATAGCATAGATTTTTCTGTTGTGAACGAGAAAAAGTGTTAATTTTCAAAACTTAACAAAAAATTAA
>JAZOVL010000046.1:0-18034 GCA_045658685.1 Pilosibacter sp. | reverse complement strand
TATTTGGATTTAAGTTTTGTAAAGAATAATAAAAGCCATATCTGATGGATACCATTTTTACTGAAAAATGCCAATAATCTTAGGTCTGCGCAGTTACTGATATTTAATTTAGCCAACTTGGCTATGAAAAAGTCCCAGGGTGACAGGTGTTTTCAAGAAGGACCATAGAATTACGTCGGTACTTGGTGCTTTAGCGCCTTAGTACCGTTACGTAAATTCTCTGAGCGAAAGCGTGTCCGCTTGAAAATACCTATCAGCCTGGGACTTTTTTATCACCAAGTTGACTCAACTAAATATCCATTTAATTTTAAATAAGACTCCAGAAACTGTAACACGTAAAAAGGGGCTGTCGCCCTATAATAAAATACGCAAAAAGACCCAGAAGTGAGCAAGCTCACTCTGGGTCATATTTACGCATTTTATTGCACGGCTCGTAGAAAATCCCGGAAATTAGTCAAGGATCTTAGCAACTCTACCGGAACCTACTGTTCTACCACCCTCACGGATAGCGAAACGGAGACCCTGCTCCATAGCTACCGGATGGATAAGCTCGATAGTCATTTCTACGTTATCGCCCGGCATACACATCTCTGTGCCTTCCGGAAGCTGGCAAACGCCTGTAACGTCTGTTGTTCTGAAGTAGAACTGCGGACGGTAGTTGTTGAAGAACGGTGTATGACGGCCACCCTCGTCTTTTGTCAGAACGTAAACCTGAGCTGTGAAGTTGTTATGGCACTTTACAGAACCCGGTTTTACGAGACACTGACCACGCTGGATCTCTGTTCTCTGAACACCACGAAGGAGAGCACCGATGTTGTCACCAGCCTGAGCGGAGTCAAGGAGCTTACGGAACATCTCGATACCTGTACATACTGTCTTTCTGGACTCTTCCTGAATACCAACGATTTCGATTTCCTCGTTGAGCTTAAGTGTACCACGCTCTACACGGCCTGTAGCTACTGTACCACGACCTGTGATTGTGAATACGTCCTCTACCGGCATAAGGAACGGCTTGTCTGTCTCACGCTCCGGATCCGGAATGTAGGAGTCAACTGCGTCGAAGAGCTCAAGGATCTTGTCGCCCCACGGACCGTTCGGATCGTTAAGAGCCTGAAGAGCGGAACCTTTGATGATCGGTGTGTCATCGCCCGGGAACTCGTACTCGTCAAGAAGCTCTCTGATCTCCATCTCTACGAGCTCAAGTAACTCTTCGTCATCAACCATATCACATTTGTTCATGAATACTACGATGTACGGAACGCCTACCTGACGGGAAAGAAGGATGTGCTCTCTTGTCTGAGCCATAACACCATCTGTAGCAGCAACTACAAGGATAGCGCCATCCATCTGAGCAGCACCAGTGATCATGTTTTTAACATAGTCAGCATGGCCTGGGCAGTCAACGTGAGCGTAGTGACGAGCGTTGGACTCGTACTCAACGTGAGCTGTGGAAATTGTGATACCACGCTCTCTCTCTTCCGGAGCTTTATCGATATTTTCGAATGCAACAGCTTCACCTGTACCAAGCCTCTCGTGAAGAGTCTTTGTGATAGCAGCTGTTAAAGTTGTTTTACCATGGTCAACGTGTCCAATGGTACCAATGTTACAATGCGGTTTGCTTCTTTCAAACTTAGCTTTTGCCATTTTAAAAAGTCCTCCTTAATTTGCGCCCATTGGGCTATTATATAATTTAGGCTAAAATATATTATATTCTATTCGAATCAATTTTTCAAGCCTATTATTACATATATTTACTCTTTTATCCGGTCCATGCATTACTGCACAGACCGGTTATAATTGAAGTAAATTATTTGCCTTTTCTTTCAGCAATGATCTTCTCGGAAACGTTCTTCGGTACCTGCTCGTATTTCTCAAAGAACATGGAGTAGTTACCACGGCCCTGTGTGCTGGAACGAAGGTCTGTGGAGTAACCGAACATCTCGGAAAGCGGAACGTATGCACGAACCATCTTGCCGCCGCCGATGTCCTCGAAACCTTCGATACGGCCACGACGGGAGTTGATATCACCGATTACGTCACCCATGTACTCTTCCGGCATAGTAACTTCAACCTTCATGATCGGCTCAAGTAATACAGCGCCAGCTTTTGCCATAGCCTCTTTGAATGCCATGGAACCAGCAATGTGGAATGCCATTTCGGAGGAGTCAACCTCGTGGTAGGAACCATCGTATACGTTTGCGTGAACACCAAGTACCGGGAATCCGCCAAGGATACCAGCCTTAGTAGCCTCTTCGATACCCTCACCAACAGCCGGGATGTACTCCTTCGGAATAGCACCACCAACTACTGTGGACTCGAACTTGAATGTCTGCTCGCCGTTCGGATCCATCGGCTCGAAGTGAACTTTACAGTGACCATACTGACCTTTACCACCGGACTGCTTCGCATACTTGGAGTCTACATCAACAGCCTTAAGGAATGTCTCTTTGTAAGCTACCTGCGGAGCACCTACGTTAGCCTCTACCTTGAATTCACGAAGGAGACGGTCAACGATGATCTCGAGGTGAAGCTCACCCATACCAGAGATGATTGTCTGGCCTGTTTCTTTATCTGTATGAACACGGAATGTCGGATCTTCCTCAGCAAGCTTAACAAGAGCCTCACCCATCTTATCCTGACCAGCTTTTGTCTTCGGCTCGATAGCGATATCAATAACCGGCTCCGGGAATTCCATGGACTCGAGGATTACCGGATGCTGCTCGTCACAGATTGTGTCACCAGTTGTTGTCATCTTGAAGCCAACAGCTGCAGCGATAACACCGGAGTAAACCTTGTCAAGTTCCTGACGCTTGTTAGCATGCATCTGAAGGATACGGCCAACACGCTCTTTTTTACCCTTTGTAGCATTCAGTACGTAAGAACCGGAGTTCAGTGTACCGGAATATACACGGAAGTAAGCAAGCTTACCTACGAACGGGTCTGTCATGATCTTGAATGCAAGAGCTGCGAACGGCTCTTCATCAGAAGATTCACGAACAACTTCATTGCCATCCATATCAACGCCCTTGATAGCCGGAACGTCTACCGGAGACGGCATGAACTCAAGGATAGCATCCAGAAGTTTCTGAACGCCCTTGTTTCTGTAGGATGTACCGCAGCATACCGGGATAGCCTGGCATTCGCATACAGCCTTACGAAGAACTGCTTTTAATTCCTCTGTGGACGGAACTTCGCCCTCAAGGTACATCATCATCAGTTCGTCATCTAATTCGCAGATCTTTTCTACGAGCTCGTCGTGGTAAAGCTCTGCCTCGTCTGCCATATCCTCCGGGATATCGCAAACTGTGATGTCATCACCCTTATCATCGTTGTAGATGTAAGCTTTCATCTCGAAGAGGTCGATGATTCCTTTGAACTCATCTTCCTTACCGATCGGAAGCTGTAAGCAGATAGCGTTCTTGCCAAGTCTTGTACGAATCTGCTCTACAACGTTGTAGAAGTTAGCACCGATAATGTCCATCTTGTTTACATATGCCATTCTCGGTACGTTGTATGTGCCAGCCTGACGCCATACGTTTTCGGACTGCGGCCCAACGCCACCCTTTGCACAGAATACACCAACTGCGCCATCAAGTACACGAAGGGAACGCTCAACTTCTACTGTGAAGTCTACGTGGCCTGGTGTATCAATGATGTTGATACGGTGCTCGAGAGCGCCCGGTTTTACCTTTGTCTGCTCCTGTAATGTCCAGTGACATGTTGTAGCAGCGGAAGTGATTGTGATACCTCTTTCCTGCTCCTGAGCCATCCAGTCCATTGTAGCAGTACCTTCATGAGTACCACCGATCTTGTAGTTTACACCAGTATAATAAAGGATACGCTCTGTTGTTGTTGTTTTACCAGCATCAATGTGAGCCATAATACCAATATTTCTGGTTCTCTCTAAGGGATATTCTCTACCAGCCAAGGATTCGTCCTCCTTCTATTAGAATCTGTAGTGAGCAAATGCCTTGTTAGCCTCAGCCATTCTATGCATTTCCTCTTTTCTCTTTACGGATGCGCCTGTGTTGTTAGCTGCGTCCATAATCTCGTTTGCAAGTCTGTCGATCTGTGTTTTCTCAGATCTCTTTCTGGAAAACATTGTGATCCAGCGAAGACCTAAAGCCTGTCTTCTTTCCGGCTTAACCTCGATCGGTACCTGATATGTTGCACCGCCGATACGTTTTGCCTTAACTTCGAGAACCGGCATGATGTTGTTCATAGCCTCTTCGAATACTTCTACAGCGTCTTTACCTGTCTTAGCAGCTACCTGCTCAAATGCGCCGTAAACAATTTTCTGAGCAACGCCTCTTTTACCGTCTAACATGATGTTGTTGATTAACTTTGTAACAACTTTGTTGTTGTAGATCGGATCTGCTAATACTTCTCTTTTCTGAGTATGTCCTTTACGTGGCACGTTACTTCCCTCCTTAATCATTATTGGATTATAACTGTTCAAGTCCTTCAACCGGTCCTGACCAGTTACATCGGATTAATTCCTCGGTACTCACATGTTTCCATAAAATGTGTTCGCGCTCGGATTTCTATCTATATCCTGCAACCTTACAGGCAAAATATCACCGGCACTAAAATATGCGGTTTATTTCCGCTCCCATTTTATTCCCGTTAGTGGTCCAATTAGTGTTTAATCGTTTTTATCGATTATTTTTTAACTTTCGGTCTCTTAGCGCCGTACTTGGAACGAGCCTGTTTTCTGTTCGCTACGCCTGCTGTATCAAGAGTACCTCTGATGATGTGGTATCTTGTACCCGGAAGGTCTTTAACACGGCCACCACGGATAAGAACAACAGAGTGCTCCTGAAGGTTGTGACCCTCACCCGGTATGTAGCTTGTTACCTCGATACCATTGGAAAGACGAACTCTGGCGATTTTACGAAGAGCGGAGTTCGGCTTCTTCGGAGTTGCAGTCTTAACAGCTGTACAAACACCTCTCTTCTGCGGAGCAGAAACGTTTGTAGCTTTCTTGTGAAGGGAGTTGTATCCTTTCTGAAGAGCCGGAGCTGTGGATTTCTTAACTGCTGTCTCTCTACCTTTTCTTACTAACTGGTTAAATGTTGGCATTCTTTTCACCTCCTGTGATATTGACTGTTCGGTTGCTGCTTATTCAGCCTGATGCGTTGTTTGGTTCCGCCCGATTTCTTTCAACAAAAAATGAGGCGTACCTGTCACACGCCTCATTATTATATACATGCTTTTTTCGGTTGTCAAGGAGAAAAACTCAAATTTTTCTCAAAAATACAAGGTTTTTTCAGCATGACACGCCCGGCCAAGTTGTCTCGTTTTTGTTTTTGCGAAAAACGTCCGAATTTACCCTTTTTTCACTGTTATTTTTGCTTTCATTTGAATTTCCCCAGAATCTTTTAGCCATCCAGCATATTCACAATGAGAAGATCCATATTCGGAAAAATGGAAATTACAGTCAGCATTCGCACGATCTGCAGTACGATCAGATTCGGACTGTTTACTCCGATATCCGCCGAGATCAATGCCATATCGGTCGCCCCGGCCGGAGTAACCATCAGCATACTCTCACGTTTGCTGATGCCGCAAACTTTGTGGATGATATTTCCGGTAATAAATGCATTGATCATGTAGACACCAACGATGATGAACGCCGGGATGATCAGCTGCGGGAGCATATACAACGTATCTAATCCAACGGAACAGCCTATGTAAGCACCGCTCAGTACCTGAGCTGCGCGCTTGATCCATTTCGGATATACAATCGGAACATTAGCCAGTTTCAGAACAAGGATCGTAATGATCGCAAAAAGAAGGGCACCGGACGGTACTCCGAGCTTTCTTCCGATGACGCCAAAGACACCTGCAAGAAGAAGGGTTCCTACTGTTACCGGAACAGAGCTGGCCGCTTTCTTCTTTGTGGTCACAGTCTCGGTCTTTTCTGATACAACCTCACCTTCATTTTTTGTCACAAACAAGATCAATCCCGGGAACACACCAATACCGACCACCATGCGGACGAACTGCATAATCACGACCGGAGGCATCTGAGCACCAAGTTCTGAGGCAATCAGCGGAGTGTCAGACATTCCGCCCGGAACACAACACATAAATGATGTAAGGCGATCCAGCGGACCAAATTTATAAACCAGTGTTCCGGCTGTCAGATTGACAACCGCCAATGATGCGACCACGATCAGGAATGGTTTATAAATAGTCTTCATTTTTTTAAGATCTTCGCGGTCAACAGAACTTCCGATAAATGCACCGGCGATGATCTGAGCGATCAATCGTGCGGTAAATGGCATTTCCGCCATTCCGGTTGTCATGGAAAGGATCGTGGTACCTATGATACCACCTACCAGAACTCCTCCCGGAACTTTTAATTTCAAAAACAACATACCTCCTGCCAGGCTTGCAAGCAGGGTTAATATAATATTTGTCATAGGTATTTCCCCCTCGGATTGCATCCGATCATCGCTTTACTTATTCAGGCAGAACATATTGGTTGTTGTTTCCAGAAGCAGTTTTCCGTTTTCATCTGTCACAATGCCTCGTACAATCACGATGGAACGGCCGCGTTTTACGATATCACCTTTCGCAATGATGAGTCCTGCGGATACATTTCCAATGAAGTTCACATGGGCACTCTGTGTCACATATTTTCTTCCGTCTGCACGAGCTGTCAGACCGGTTACTACATCAGCCAGAGAATAGAGAAGTCCGCCATGTACCTGCCCCATGATGTTCAATCCATCCGGATGTACTTCCATGCGAATTTCGCTGGTCTCTGTACCAATTTCTGTAATGTACATATGGTTATGCTGCATAAACGGATTGTTTGCAAGGTATTCATCCGGGTTCAGCACATTAAATTTTTTGTCTTCCATATTTTGCCTCCAAAGATTGAAATAGACCGATCAAGTCCATGTTTATTATTTGTTAATCATATCATATTTATTCCATTTCTACAATAAAAAACACCATCCCTGATTTACTCAGGGATGCCTGCTCTTAAAACCTGTTTCTTCTATATATACCTACTGTTGCTGGGTCACATCCGTATAGCCCTCTGTAGACGGGAATGTTAATGTAAATGTCTGTCCAAGATTCTTGTATTTACAATTTACATCCATCACATATTTTACATCGGATGTTGTTCCGGTCGACGGATCTGTCACAGACATCTCCATATCCATAAGAACCTGATCCTGAGCAAGATTTCCATTCGCATCAATTACCACAGAACCTCTTGCGGAATTAATCTTATAACCAGAAAGACCTTCTCCCGCCGTTCCGGTCTGTGCCAACACTTCCTGAACATAGCTATTCAGAGCCTCCTGTGACACATCGTAAGTTAATATCGTGTTGGAGTCTTTCTGCTCTGCCTTCATATTACGTATCATCGCAAGGTTCATTTCCATTACACCTGTGTTCTCGTTCACATTTGCAATTGCTGTGGCAATATCCATCGGCTGCTTTATCTTCATATCCATCATATCTGCATAATACCAACCGTCTTTATAGAACATCGTTACCGGGAATGTTGCACCAAACATCTCCATTGTACCGTCCATCACATACTGCAGATTATTTCCGTGTACACCTGTCATTTTCAAGTTCAGGTTCGTACCTGTTTTTACGTTTATGTTCTGTATAGTCATATCCATAATATAGGAAGCATCTGCTTCTATGCAGTCAAGAGCCGCATATCTGACCTGTGCTTCCTGATAAAGTGCAATCGCAGCCGCATCATTGGAAGGGTCAATCGTCACTTTGCGCTGTATCACACCATTTTCTGTCCATGCACCATCCGCGTTTACCGTATATCCATCTGCAATTCCGTCTACAACCAGATATCCGTCCGGTGTAAAATAATAGCATTCTGCTACACCGTCGCAGTTTCCGTCAATCCACTCCCAGCCATTCGCATACCAGGAACCATCATCCTTCTGGTACCACCATCCAATATGATCCTGTTTCCACTGACCTGCAAACGCGGTTATCGACATAGTCAGAGTCAGCACAAAAGATGTAAGAAATGTTTTTGTCCACTTTTTCATATCCAGCAACCTCCTTTATAAGACTTCTTACAGTTCTAATTTATCACTTTTCTGATAATTTGCAATATACTTCATAATTTTGTAAGTTTTATATATAGGACTGTTCCACATGTACTACGGCAAAGCAGTTCTTCCAGTGTTTCCGCACCAGATTCTCCAGTCCTTCTTTTACTTCTTCATTGCTCATATCAAATCCATACGGAACGACTGCGTCGAAGATCAGGTTGGTATGTGTCGGTCCCTGAACCATTCTGAAATCATGGATGGAAACTCCCGGAAGTTCGGAATTGATGTGAGTCAGAAGTTCATGTTTCATCTCCGTGATCTTTTCATTGTCCGTTTCTAATGGATCCATGTGAATAACTGCCTCACAGCCGAGCCTTTCTCCAAGCTCCTTTTCGATATGGTCGATCAGATCGTGAAGTGCGATGATGTCTCCGTTGGCCGGAACTTCACCATGGAGGGAAACCATGCATCTGCATGGACCATAATCATGTACTACCAGATCATGGATACCGATGATTTCTTCATGACTCATAACGATCTCACGAATTTCCTTTACAAATTCTTTAGATGGCGGTCCTCCCAGAAGCGGATCAATCGTATCCTTGGCCGCTTTGTACCCTGCATACAAAACCATCAGGGCAACAACAAGACCACACCATCCATCAATCAACATACCTGTTGAATGAGCGATTACCATGGAAATCAACACCGCAAATGTCGCTACTGAATCACTTAAACTGTCTGTGGCAGTTGCCTTCATCGCCTCCGAATCAATTTTTGTTCCAACTGAACGGTTATAAAACCACATATATACTTTCACACAAACAGATGCGATCAGAATACCTGCTGTAAGTGCACTTGTTTCCACTGGTTCCGGATTCATAATCTTTCCAATCGCAGATTTGAATAATTCAAATCCCATTAAAATGATCAGCATTGCCACACCCAGTCCAGACAGATATTCGATTCGTCCGTGACCAAACGGATGATCTTTATCCGGCTTCATTCCTGAAAATTTGAATCCAACCAAAGTAATGACAGAAGAACCTGCATCTGATAAGTTGTTAAAGGCATCTGCCGTAATCGCAATGGAACCACTCAGTACTCCTGCCAGATATTTTCCGGCAAACAGAACAACATTCAAAGCGATTCCCATAATACTGCAGAGCATTCCATATGCTCTGCGAACTTCCGGTTTTTCAATCTGCTCTTTGTTCTTGATGAACATTCCTGCTAATATTTGAATCATATTTTAGTTACTTTCCTCTAACCTGAGTTTCTCTTTTCTAACTAGTATAATACTACAACAGCGAGGGAATTCCTCCCCTCGCTGTCATTATAAAATCTTTTAGATTTCGTCGTTCATATCGTCTTCATTCAGGATGATCTCTTCAGCCTCTCCGATCGGAGCGTCCTCCATCATAACATCCTCTACGATTTCCTCAACTTCTTCTACGATCTCGTCTGTACCAAGTTTGATGTTGCGGTAACGCTTCATACCTGTACCTGCCGGGATCAGTTTACCGATCAGAACGTTCTCCTTCAGACCGATGAGCTTATCAACTTTACCGTTGATCGCTGCCTCAGTAAGAACTTTTGTTGTCTCCTGGAAGGATGCTGCGGATAAGAAGGAATCTGTAGCAAGGGATGCCTTTGTGATACCGAGCATTACCTGCTTACCTTCTGCCGGCTGTTTTCCTTCTGCAATAAGAGCTTCGTTCATCTCGTTGAAATCGAGTACGTCCATGGATGTTCCCGGAAGTACCTCGGAATCTCCGCTCTCTTCGACACGGATTTTCTTTAACATCTGATGTACGATCATCTCGATGTGCTTATCGTTGATTTCTACACCCTGGAGACGGTATACACGCTGTACCTCGCGGAGCATGTAATCCTGTACTGCACGAACACCCTTAACTTTAAGGAGGTCATGCGGGTTGATAGAACCTTCTGTAAGAACATCACCAGCCTCAAGAACCTGACCGTCGAGAGCCTTGATTCTGGAGCCGTACGGAATCAGGTAAGTCTTGGAGTTACCTGTCTCCGGATCTGTAACGATGATTTCACGTTTTTTCTTTGTATCTTTGATTGTTACAACGCCGCCAAACTCAGCGATGATTGCGAGACCCTTCGGACGTCTAGCCTCGAAAAGCTCTTCAACTCGCGGAAGACCCTGTGTGATATCGCCACCGGCTACACCACCAGTATGGAATGTACGCATTGTAAGCTGTGTACCCGGCTCACCGATAGACTGAGCAGCGATGATACCAACGGCCTCACCAACCTGTACCGGCTGACCTGTTGCCATGTTCGCACCATAACACTTTGCACAAACACCGATGTGGCTCTTACATGTTAATACGTTACGGATCTTAACGGAATCTCTGCCCAGTTTGTTAAGAACTTTGATAACCGCAGCCGCACGCTTCGGAGTACACATATGGTTTGCCTTAACAACCACTTCTCCAGTATCCGGATCAACGATTGTCTCAGCGATATATCTGCCTGTCAAACGCTCTTCAAGGCTCTCGATCATTTCCTTACCATCGGAGAATCCTGTGATCTCCATGAACGGAATATCTTTGCCTTCGCAGCAGTCTGTCTCGCGGATGATAAGATCCTGGGATACGTCTACAAGACGTCTTGTCAGGTAACCGGAGTCGGCTGTACGAAGAGCTGTATCGGACAGACCCTTACGAGCACCATGAGCGGAAATGAAGTACTCAAGTACGTCAAGACCTTCACGGAAGTTGGACTTGATCGGAAGTTCGATTGTGTGACCGGTTGTATCAGCCATAAGACCACGCATACCGGCAAGCTGTTTGATCTGCTTATCAGAACCACGGGCACCGGAGTCAGCCATCATGTAGATGTTGTTGTACTTATCCAGGCCTGTTAACAGGTCGTGTGTAAGCTGATCGTCAGTTCTCTTCCAAACATCGATAACTTCTTTATAACGCTCTTCCTCTGTGATAAGACCACGGCGGAAGTTCTTAGCGATCCTGTCTACTGTAGCCTCTGCATCAGCAAGTAACTGCTTCTTGGAAGCCGGAACTGTCATATCAGAGACAGATACAGTCATAGCTGCTCTTGTGGAGAACTTATAACCGATCGCTTTGATATCGTCCAGAGTGATTGCTGTCTGCATAGCACCGTGTGTATTGATAACCTTCTCAAGAATCTGCTTTAACTGTTTCTTCTTAACAAGGAAATCTACTTCCATCTTAAGCTCGTTGCCCGGAATTGTTCTGTCAACGAAACCAAGATCCTGCGGGATGATCTCGTTGAAGAGGATACGTCCTACAGTTGTCTCGATAACACCTGTCATCTCAGTGCCATCTGCCATTGTTCTGGAAACTCTTACTTTGATCTTAGAGTGAAGTGTAACAGCTCCGTTCTCGTAAGCAAGAATTGCCTCGTTTTTGCTCTTGAAGTATTTGCCTTCACCATGAGCACCAGGTCTATCCTGTGTCAGATAGTAGATACCAAGAACCATATCCTGAGACGGAACGGCTACCGGGCCACCATCGGATGGTTTTAACAGGTTGTTCGGGGAGAGAAGCAGGAATCTGCACTCTGCCTGAGCTTCCATTGTAAGCGGAAGGTGTACAGCCATCTGGTCACCGTCGAAGTCTGCGTTGAACGCTGTACATACGAGCGGATGAAGTTTGATCGCTTTACCCTCTACAAGGATCGGCTCGAACGCCTGGATACCAAGTCTGTGAAGAGTAGGAGCACGGTTTAACATAACCGGATGCTCTTTGATTACATCTTCCAGAACGTCCCAAACCTGAGTCTCGAGACGCTCAACCATCTTCTTCGCATTCTTGATATTGTGTGCTGTACCGTTAGCAACCAGCTCTTTCATAACGAACGGTTTAAACAGCTCGATCGCCATCTCTTTCGGGAGACCACACTGATAGATCTTCAGTTCCGGTCCTACTACGATAACAGAACGTCCGGAGTAGTCTACACGCTTACCAAGAAGGTTCTGACGGAAACGACCCTGTTTACCCTTTAACATATCGGAAAGGGATTTCAGAGCACGGTTACCCGGGCCTGTTACCGGTCTTCCACGACGACCATTGTCGATGAGCGCGTCTACCGCCTCCTGCAGCATACGCTTCTCGTTACGAACGATGATGTCCGGAGCACCAAGCTCAAGAAGTCTTGCAAGACGGTTGTTACGGTTGATGATTCTTCTATATAAATCATTTAAGTCAGATGTTGCGAAACGTCCACCGTCAAGCTGTACCATCGGGCGGATATCCGGCGGAATAACCGGAATTACGTTCATGATCATCCACTCCGGTTTGTTGCCGGAGTTCAGGAATGCATCAACAACCTCAAGGCGCTTGATGATTCTTGCGCGCTTCTGGCCGGAAGCATCCTTAAGCTGAGCTCTTAACTCATCAGAATCTTTCTGGAGATCAATACCTCTTAATAATTCCTGAATGGCCTCGGCACCCATTCCTACACGGAATGTGCCGTAGCCATATTTTTCGATTGCATCGCGGTATTCTTTCTCAGAAAGAACCTGCTTTAACTGGAGGCCTGTTGTACCTGCATCCAGTACGATATAAGAAGCGAAGTACAGAACCTTCTCCAGGACTCTCGGAGAGATATCCAGGATGAGACCCATACGGCTCGGAATACCCTTAAAATACCAAATATGGGAAACCGGAGCGGCCAGAGCAATATGGCCAATACGCTCACGACGTACGCTTGCTTTTGTTACTTCAACGCCACAGCGGTCGCAGATTACGCCTTTATATCTGATTTTCTTATACTTACCACAATGACACTCCCAGTCCTTGCTCGGTCCGAAAATTTTCTCACAGTACAGACCGTCTTTTTCCGGTTTTAATGTTCTGTAGTTGATTGTCTCCGGTTTTTTCACCTCACCGAAAGACCATTCAAGAATTTTTTCCGGGGAAGCAAGTCCGATTTTGATCGCGTCAAATGTCATCGGCTGAACGTTTTCCTTAATCTCAGGCATGAACGGTACTCCCTTCTATTATTCGTCAATATCGGAATCATCGAAGTCATCTTCGAAATCATCCGCATAGTCTTCTTCATCATCTACGCTGACAAACTCGCCATCTTTAATTTCCTGTGTCTGGAAACCAAAGCTCTTGAAAGAATTTTCTTCCTGCTCTGCATAGCTTCTGTCACCTTCGATAATCTCACGAAGATCTAAGTTTGCATCAGAGTAGTCAATATTTTCGGACATATCCACTTCTTCTGTCTCGCCATTTTCCAGTTCACGAAGAACGCGAACATCCAGACCAAGGGACTGAAGCTCTTTCAGTAATACCTTGAAGGACTCCGGAATACCCGGCTCCGGAATGTTCTCACCCTTAATGATGGACTCATATGTCTTCACACGTCCTACAACGTCATCAGACTTCACTGTCAGGATCTCCTGAAGAGTATAAGCAGCGCCATACGCCTCAAGAGCCCAAACCTCCATCTCACCGAAACGCTGACCACCGAACTGTGCTTTACCACCTAACGGCTGCTGTGTTACGAGTGCGTATGGACCTGTGGAACGTGCATGAATCTTATCATCTACCAGATGGTGGAGTTTCAGATAGTGCATGTGACCAATTGTTGTCGGGCTGTCAAACGGCTCACCTGTACGGCCATCACGTAACTGTACTTTACCTGTGCGGTCGATCGGAACGCCCTTCCATAAAGCACGGTGATCCAGGTTATTAGCAAGGTATTCCATTGCTTCCGGTTTCAGTAAGTCGCCATATTTTTCCTGGAATGCTTCCCATTCCATATTAACGTAGTCATTTGCAAGCTCAAGTGTATCCTGGATATCAACCTCGTTTGCACCATCGAATACCGGTGTAGCAACATTGAAGCCAAGAGCCTTCGCTGCTAAGCTTAAGTGAATCTCAAGCACCTGACCGATGTTCATACGGGACGGTACGCCCAGCGGGTTAAGCACGATGTCCAGCGGACGACCGTTCGGAAGGAACGGCATATCCTCTACCGGAAGCACACGGGATACAACACCCTTGTTACCGTGACGACCGGCCATCTTGTCACCTACGGAGATCTTACGTTTCTGAGCGATGTAGATTCTTACGGACTGGTTTACGCCCGGAGCAAGCTCATCGCCGTTCTCTCTTGTAAATACCTTAGCGTCAATGATTGTACCATAAGCGCCATGCGGTACTTTCAGAGATGTGTCACGAACTTCTCTTGCCTTCTCACCGAAGATTGCGCGGAGAAGTCTCTCTTCTGCTGTCAGCTCTGTCTCACCCTTCGGTGTAACTTTACCAACAAGGATATCACCTGCACGAACCTCAGCACCGATACGAATGATTCCGCGCTCGTCAAGGTCTTTCAGTGCATCCTCACCAACGCCCGGAACATCTCTTGTGATCTCTTCCGGTCCTAATTTAGTGTCACGGGATTCACACTCATATTCCTCAATGTGAACAGAAGTGTAAACATCGTTCTGAACCAGTTTCTCACTTAACAGAACAGCATCCTCGTAGTTATAACCTTCCCAGGTCATAAATCCGATCAGCGGGTTCTTACCAAGTGCAATCTCACCATCTTTTGTGGACGGACCATCTGCGATAACCTCGCCTGCGTTTACATGGTCACCCTTATAAACGATCGGCTTCTGGTTGTAGCAGTTGGACTGGTTGCTTCTTGTGAATTTTGTAAGATGGTAAACATCTCTGTTTCCATCGGAATCTCTCTTAATAACAATCTCGTTGGAAGCAGAACGCTCTACGATACCTGCGTTCTTAGCAACTACGCAGACACCAGAGTCAACCGCTGCTTTCGCCTCGATACCTGTACCAACGACCGGAGCCTCTGTTGCGAGAAGCGGAACTGCCTGACGCTGCATGTTGGAACCCATCAGCGCACGGTTCGCGTCATCGTTCTGGAGGAACGGGATCATGGATGTCGCTACGGAGAATACCATCTTCGGAGAGATATCCATAAGATCGATAGAACGTTTCTGGAAGGAGGAAGTCTCCTCACGGAAACGACCGGATACGTTGTTGTGAATGAAATATCCATTCTCATCTAACGGTTCATTCGCCTGAGCTACAATGAAATTATCCTCTTCGTCAGCTGTCAGGTAAACAACGTCATCTGTTACACGCGGATTAGCCGGATCAGTTTTGTCAACCACGCGGTACGGAGCCTCAACGAAACCGTACTGGTTTACCTTTGCATAAGTAGCAAGGGAGTTGATAAGACCGATGTTCGGACCCTCCGGAGTCTCAATCGGACACATACGACCATAATGTGTGTAGTGTACGTCTCGAACCTCGAAACCTGCACGTTCTCTGGACAGACCGCCCGGACCTAATGCAGAGAGACGTCTCTTATGTGTCAGTTCGGAAAGCGGGTTGTTCTGATCCATGAACTGGGACAGCTGGGAGCTTCCAAAGAACTCTTTCACTGCTGCAGTTACCGGCTTAATGTTGATCAGAGACTGCGGTGTGATACCATCCATATCCTGTGTTGTCATTCTCTCGCGAACAACACGCTCCATTCTGGAGAGACCGATACGGTACTGGTTCTGCAGTAACTCACCAACCGCACGAATACGACGGTTGCCAAGATGGTCGATATCATCTTTTGTACCGATTTCGTACTCAAGGTGCATATTATAGTTAATGGAAGCAATAATATCTTCCTTAGTAATATGCTTCGGAATTAAGTCATTGATATTGCGGCGGATCTCGTCTTTTAACTCTTCCTCGCTCATATCGCCTGCTTTTTCCAGGATTGTTTCAAGCACCGGATAGAATACTAACTCAGTAACACCAACCTCAGCCGGATCAAATGTTACATAAGCGCCAAGATCTACCATCATATTGGAAAGTACTTTTGCTGTTCTCTCCTCTGTCTGAATCCAAACGTATGGAACTGCTGCGTTCTGGATCTCGACTGCCTGCTCCTTGGAGATTGTCTTGCCAGCCTCTGCAAGGATCTCGCCTGTTGCCATATCAACAACATCTTCTGCAAGAACATGACCTGTAATACGGTTCTTGAAGTGAAGTTTCTTATTAAATTTGTATCTGCCAACTTTGGCGAGGTCATATCTTCTTGCATCGAAGAACATGCTGTTCAGAAGGCTCTCTGCACTGTCTACAGAAAGCGGCTCGCCCGGACGAATCTTCTTATATAACTCTAAGAGACCATCCTGATAGTTGTCGGAAGTATCTTTACCAAAGCTTGCAAGGATCTTCGGCTCTTCACCAAAGAGTTCAACAATCTCTGCATTTGTTCCGTAACCAAGTGCACGGATGAGCACTGTTACCGGAACTTTTCTTGTACGGTCTACACGAACGTAAAATACATCGTTAGAATCTGTTTCATACTCTAACCATGCACCACGGTTCGGGATCACTGTACAGGAATATAATTCCTTACCGATCTTATCATGATCGATGCCGTAGTAGATACCAGGGGAACGTACTAACTGGCTAACAATAACTCGCTCGGCGCCATTAATTACGAAAGAACCTGTATCTGTCATTAATGGCAGATCACCCATGAAAATCTCGTGTTCATTGATTTCATCTTTATCTTTGTTGCAGAGTCTAACCTTTACTTTTAAAGGTGCTGCATAAGTAGCATCGCGCTCTTTGCACTGTTCAATAGTGTACTTGATCTCATCTCTGCAAAGTGTGAAGTCTACAAACTCCAGGCTCAGATGACCAGCAAAGTCAGCGATCGGAGAGATATCCGCTAAAACCTCTTTCAGACCTTCGTCGAGAAACCACTGATAGGAATCTTTCTGGATTTCGATCAGGTTCGGCATCTCAAGAACTTCTTTCTGTCTTGAATAGCTCATTCTTACGCTTTTACCGGACTGGACCGGACGTATTCTGCTTTTCTCCATTGACGTTTCACCCCTGTTTTCTTTATCATATCAAATTGCAATTTTCATAACGCACCAGCATCGCGTTGTAATTGCAAAAAGTTCCCACTTTTGGGCATAGTCGTGCCAAAAGGCACATGACACCACAATAGTGCACATTACATACTATCATGACCAAATCAACATGTCAAGCACTTTTTCCTTATATTTATAACTTTGTCAAGTTTTATTTTATTTCCACTTATCTTCATTGTATATATCTCCTAATTTCCTCTGTACTTTTTTGATTCTTTATGTTAAAATTAACGAAATGATTTCATAGTGAATTTTTAAAAGGGGAAAGGAGAAAACACTTTGAGTCAGCTTAGTTTTGAAAGACTGGACGAAATCCTTCAGGCGCATAACTATAATCCGTCTTTAGTAATCGCAATCATGCAGGACATCCAGAAAGAATATCGTTATCTGCCAGAGGCAGCTTTATGTTATGTGGCAAGCAAATTAAATATCAGCGAAGCTAAAATTTACGGCGTAGCTACATTCTACGAGAACTTCTCCCTCGAGCCAAAGGGAAAATATGTGATCAAGATCTGTGACGGAACAGCTTGTCATGTTCGTAAATCTGTTCCGATCCTGGAAGAGATCCGCGCACAGCTTGGCGTTTCTGCTGAAAAGCCAACTACTGATGATATGTTATTTACGGTAGAGACTGTTTCTTGTCTCGGTGCATGTGGACTTGCTCCGGTTTGTACTGTAAATGACGTGGTTTATCCGGCTATGACTCCGGAAAAAGCACGTGCTATGATCAGAGAAATCCGCGAAAAGGAGGCAATGGGCGAATAATGTTGGAAAGAATTAACTCCAGAGAATCAATGAACGCGAAACGTGAAGAGTTCGCAAAAGCCCTGAACGCACAGAGCAAACAGATCCTGATCTGTGGCGGTACCGGTTGTGTAGCTGGTGGATCCTTAAAGATCTACGATCGTTTAAAACAGATGATGGACGAACGCGGAATCAAATGTACGATCGTTTTAGATGTGCATGATCATGACCATGAGGAAAGCGTTGGTCTTAAGAAAAGTGGATGTCACGGTTTCTGTGAAATGGGTCCGCTCCT
>JAZOVL010000045.1:0-6534 GCA_045658685.1 Pilosibacter sp. | reverse complement strand
CTTCAACCTGAAGATTTTTCTTTTCTTCACCTTCTACATCATAGATCACACGACCTTCATGCATCATGATCAAACGATTTCCATACTGGATTGCATCTTTCATGTTATGAGTTACCATCAATGATGTCAGATTCTGTTCTGTAACAATCTCATCTGTCAGTTCTAATACTTTTCTGGCTGTCTTCGGGTCCAGAGCAGCGGTATGCTCGTCGAGAAGTAACAGCTTCGGCTTTTCCAGCGTTGCCATAAGGAGGGTTAATGCCTGTCTCTGTCCACCGGAAAGAAGACCGACCTTGCTGGTCATACGTGTCTGCAAACCGAGATCCAATCTCGTCAAGGCTTCTCTGTAGAAATCAAGTTCATCATTTTTAACACCCCAGGAAAGTCCTCTTCTGCGTCCGCGTCTTAATGCAAGCGCAAGATTTTCCTGAATCTGCATTCCGGCTGCTGTACCACGCATCGGATCCTGGAATACACGTCCGATATACTGGGCACGTTTATGTTCCGGTTCTCTGGAAATATTGACACCGTCAATTTCAATCTTACCAGAATCGATCGGATATACACCTGCAATCATATTTAACATCGTAGATTTGCCTGCACCGTTACCGCCAATGACAGTTACAAAATCACCTGGTTTCAGATGAAGGTTGATTCCTTGAAGGGCTTTCTTTTCATTGATCGTACCTTTATTAAATGTTTTTCTAACGTGGGAAATTGTTAACATTATACTTCATCCTCCTCTACGGTTTCAGAATAATCATGCTTTGCATGGTATTTCGCCATGAATACCGGAATACTGAGGGCCGCTGCTACAAACAGTGCTGTGAACAGGTTCATATCGTTCGTATTGAGGCCTAAATCCAGTACGATCGCACGGATCAGGAAGTATACTACAGCACCTACAACAACAGAAGAAAGCTTCAGACCAAAGTTGATCACTTTACTGAATAAAACCTCACCGATTACGATGGCTGCAAGGCCGATTACGATCGCACCTCGTCCCATATTAATATCAGCATATTTCTGATTCTGACATACCAGAGCACCGGACAAAGCTACCAGACCATTGGCAAGCATCAAAGCGATCAGTTTCATACGATTGGTATCTACACCTAAAGCACGGATCATAAACTCATTGTTACCGGTTGCACGAAGTGCACTTCCAAGTTCTGTACCAAAGAACCAGTATAAAATCAGAACAATCAGAATCGCAACAATCATTCCCACGATCATTGCTGACTGGGCCTGTGTGATTCCGAGTCTTTCACCAACACCAGAGATCAAAGTTTCTGTTTTTAACAGTGGAAGGTTACTCTTTCCACCCATAACGCGAAGATTCACAGACCAAAGTGAAATCTGTGTCAGAATACCTGCTAAAATTGCCGGAATTTCAAATACTGTATGTAAAATACCGGTTGCCGCACCGGCCAACATACCTGTCAATGCCGCGATCACAAGTGCTAAAATTGGATTCATACCAAAATTAATGATCAATGTTGCACACACACAGCCACCAAGAGCAAAACTTCCATCAACTGTCAGATCGGAAATATTTAATAATCGGTATGTAATATAAACACCAAGTACCATGATTCCCCATAGTACACCCTGAGCAACTGCGCCCTGTAAAGCTACAAAATTCATATGTATCCTCCATCACATTCAGATAGCCAGACAGGAGATTTTCACTCCTGTCTGGCTGTGTTCGTCATTTTATGACCTTTTGCAACACTGTTCAATCGCTTATTCAACGATTACTGCGTTTTCAAGTCCGGAAATATCGATTCCGAGCGCATCTGCTGTTGTCTTATTTACAGTCAGCTCACAACGCTCTGCCGGAAGATAACCGATCGGCATTGTTGTAACATCTGCACCGTTTACAAGAATCTCGATTGCCTGCTCACCAGCCATGTAACCTAACTGGTAGTAATCAATACCATATGTTGCAAGACCACCTGCCTGAACCATGCCTGCCTCACCAACAATACACGGAATGTTATTGTCGCTTGCTACCATCGCTACAGTTGCCATACCGGCTGCGATTACGTTATCTGTCGGAGAGTAAATAACATCTACATTTCCAACCATGGATTCAACAACTGTCTGAATCTCATTGGAACCTGGTACTGTGTATTCTTCGTATGCAAGTCCAATCGCCTCACAAGCTTCTTTCGCCATCTCAATCTGAATTTCAGAGTTACTCTCTGCGGAACAGTAAAGAAGACCTACTGTCTTTGCATCCGGAATAATCTGGTGTAAGAGATCGATCTGCTCTTTAACAGGAGTTAAATCGGAAGTACCGGATACGTTCACACCCGGGTTCGCATTGTCATTTACAAGACCGGAAGCTGCCGGATCTGTAACGGCTGTTAACAGGATCGGAATATCTTCTGTCACACCTGCTACTGCCTGTGCTGCCGGTGTTGCGATCGCGAGAATCAGATCATTGCCGTCATTGACTAACTTCTCAGCAATGGTCATACAGTTTACCTGCTCACCGGATGCATTCTGCTGGTCTGCTTCGTACTTGATACCGGCATCATCGAGTGCTGCAAAGAAACCTTCATTGGACTGATCCAATGCCACATGCTGCACAAGCTGAAGAACGCCGATCTTATATGTTTCGCCATCTGCTGCGGCTGCTGTTGTGTCAGCAGTTGCAGCTGTTGTTTCTGCAGTTGTAGTTGTTGTCTCTGCCACAGTTGTTGCTGCAGCTGTTGTTTCTGCCGGTTTGGAGGAACATCCAGTCATCGAAAGCGCCATGGCACCTGCGAGAATCAGGGATACAAGTTTCGTTGATTTCTTCATAATTTTAATCTCCTATCTATGTTTTAATTTATCGGATGTGTGTCGACACATTCATTGTTTCTTGAACAAGACCGATTGTACCATCATTTCACTATTACGTCAATACCAAATAACTTTAAACTTTTAAACTTTTATGCACTAAAGTTATTTGACAAGCATCTCAGTTCAGATAACAAAAAAAGAGCATCATTTCCAGATGCCCTTTAAATTATAAACACGTTCTGCAGTTTTATAAAACACATCATCCCAGTTTTCTTCCGGAATCAGCCACTTGGTAAGTTCAATATAATCGTTGTAATTGGCAAGCGGCCAGTCCGTACCAAACATAAACTTATCGTAGTTATCACAATAAGAAATCCATGTCTTCACTGTTTCCAGGTACAGTTTCTGCTTTCTCATCAATGAAGGCAAATCCACCTTACCTACCAACAGTCCGGAAAGATCCGTTGCTACGTTTTCATTCTTATCCACTACTGCTGCCGCGTCCATTAACCATGGATTACCAAAATGACACATAACAAACTGTACTTCTTTGTGGCGTACAGCTGCTTCATCCATGGTCAGCGGATGGCTGTATTTTAAATATGCATTAGAGCCGGCTGTCTGTCCCATATGAACAGCGACCGGTTTTTTGTAAGCTTTTGCCAAATCATAGATTGGTTCATACGCATCGTCTGTGATGTAGAGTTTATTGTATCCAGGATACAGCTTAATTCCGACACACTCTTCACGTTTCAGATTTGCTTCAACAAGGTCATAGGCATCCGACAATTTGTGCTCTGCCATGTAGCTTCTGTCGATTCCGATACAGTAACGCATAAACTCCGGATAATTGTGTTTTTCCGGTTCCATTCCGCGGTTACCCATAACAATGCCGCCGACAATGCCAAGCTCCCTGTAAGCTTCCTTTAAATGCTCTGCTGTATTTACATGCTCCGCCTTAACAGCAAGCTCATCGAAATGTCCATATCCTGGGCAAAAATGAAAGTGTGCATCAATGATCCTCATTTTATCCTCCTATACATTAAAAACCCCTGCTATCGCCAGGGGTTTTTAATCATGCTAGAAATATTTTCTGTTGCCCCAGAGGTTACTCCGTTTCAAATCCAGATACTCGTTGTAGGCCTTCTCCAAAATCTGCTTTTCATTAGAGAACTTTAAAAGATGATAAGCCTCATAAAACTTATAGTAGCCGGAATCAACGAAATATTCCTCTCGTTGTGGTTTACTGTAATAACTGTCTGCCATCATAAGATACCAGTGAACATCTTTCTCCACGGTATCCTGCGGAGTATTGAAAGAATACTGACTCTTTCCGATGTACTTAATAATCTGCGCTGATACACCGGTCTCTTCTTTCACTTCCCTAAGGGCTGTTTCTTTATACTCTTCGCCCGGTTCCACAGTTCCTTTCGGCAAAACCCATCCTTCGTACTTGTTCTTATAATTCTTATAAAGTACCAGAATCTTACCTCTGAATATAACCACACCGCCACAGCTCGTCGCTTCTATCATTGCAATCCCTCCTAAACGTAGGATGGCGCACTGCCTCCCTTGGTGTGTTGTCTAACTGATGATAGTATACTTCTTTTTAGGGATATTTGCAACTATAGATTTCATTTCGGGTGTGTTTATTCTGCTTTCAAATATTTCTCAAACCAGTTTACCATCTCGGTCAGACGACGAACCCGATGCTTTGGTTTTCCGGCACGGGAAAGTTCATGATTCTCTCCATGGAACAGGCACATTCTTGCTTCTACGCCATGATATTTCAGGGCGGTAAACATCTGGAGAGCATCTGCCATATAGCATCGGTAATCCTGATCAGACTGAATGAATAATGTCGGCGTCTTCGCTCTGTGTGCCCATTTTAATGGAGACTGCATCCACATATTCTCCAGATTGCTCCACGGATCACCTGCCACCTGCTCAATATCAAATGTAAAACCGATATCAGTGGTCATGCTCAGTGTGATCCAGTTAGAAATACTTCTCTGTGAAACCACAGCTGCGAAACGATCGGTCTGACCAATAATCCAGTTCGCCATAAATCCGCCGTAGCTTCCGCCCATCATACCGAGGCGTTTTTCATCCAACTGCGGATATCTCTTCAGTACTTCATCTGTAAATGCCATCAAATTGTCATAATCTACAGTACCGTAACGACCGATCAGATCCGCGAACACATTTCCGCGTCCATCGCTGCCTACCGGGTTTGTAAAGAATACGAAATAACCCATGTTTGCAAACATCTGGCTCTCATGGAAGAATGTCGGGCCAAAGGTGGTTCTCGGACCTCCATGAACCGTCAAAATACCTGGGTATGTTTTATTTGGATCAAAGTCAGCCGGTTTCATCACATAACCGTCTAATTCCACATCTTTATGATAGAAGGTAAACTCCTCAATCTCACATACATTAGAATCGGCAAAGATCTCATCATTAAAGAAAGTAAGTTTCTTTTCTCCGCTCGCATCGGCACCGGCTTCCAGAACATAAATTTCTGTGATTTCCAAATTACGGGCACCTGCAAAATACAGATTTCCATCATTCACGTCAATCGCATGTACACTTCCCTGACGATCATTGATCAGTGTCATGACACCCTGCTTATCAATCTTTGCAATCACACTCTGTTTTCTCAGAGTTACGATCGCATAAATATAATCTTCATCGTGTACGATTCCCGGTCCGTCTACAAATTTGCAGTCACAGCCAATGGAGTTTTTAATACTGGTGTCGAATTCTGCAACAAAATTGATCTCATTCTCTTCTATCGCATAAAGTTCCGGATTTTCATTAATTCCAAATGCTTCCATATCAGAACCAAGGAACAGAACCGTACCATCCATTACACACGCATAGTCAATTCTCATATTGCCTTGAGGAACCAGAGTTTCACGAGTGATATCCATCAGGCTGATGCGATACAATCCCTGATACTGGTCTCTCTTCTCTGTATAATAGTTTCCTGTATAGAGAACAGAGTCACCCTCCACCCAGTATTTCTCCACGTTTTCATAGTCCGGGCTGACAATTTCAGTCTTCTGACTCTTCATATCATAAACAGCCAGGCGCATTCTCTTTTTGTTGACTACACCCATGCCATTTGCCCAAAACGGATGCTCGTCAAAGACTTCATAATCCATCTCTTCCTTCCATGCTTTGGCAGCTTCTGCTCTGGTTGCTGCGTCCATGGAAGCAAAATCCGGACGACTGTAATCATATGCGATTGTAAGAACCAGCTTATCACCGGCAAGTTTCATTCCGGTTACAAAATGTGGAACAGCAAATGCAAATTCTGCTTCACCACCATGAATATTCATCTTGTAAAAACAAGTCCACTCTTCCCCGTTTTTGATTTTCTCTGCATATGCTTTATCGCGGTTCGCTGCAAATAAAATTTCCTCGGAATTCAGCCAGATAAATTTACGCTCATTCTTTCCGCTTGTCAGCATTCTGTAGGATCCGGACTCCATATCCATCACCCACAGGCAAGAATCGTATTTGTTTTCCGCTTCATTTACAGTCACAACTGCAAATGCACCGTGTTTTCCATCCGGCGCAACAGTAATACCCGTTGGATACTTGTAGTTCATAAAATCTTTGATACCGATGCTCTTCATTTGTAATCCCCCTTAATCTAAAAGATATGCATCAAACATCTGCCTTGCAATGGGTGCCGCAGCCTTACCTCCGGATCCCCCTTCTTCCACAATCACA
>JAZOVL010000044.1:0-1642 GCA_045658685.1 Pilosibacter sp. | reverse complement strand
TCTGGCAGACGGCGCTTCTGGCCCTTTCCAACCCGCTGACCATTCTCTTCTGGGCCGGGGTGTTTGCCGCGAAGATCGTGGAAGAGGATATGGAGCGCAGAGATTTGAACCGTTTCGGCTTTGGCTGTGTGCTTTCAACTCTCTTTTTTCTCTCTTTGGTCTCCATCCTTGGCGCGGTTTCCCGCATCGTCCTGCCGCCGCTCCTCATCACGATTCTTAACGTTGTTGTCGGCTGTGTGATGATTCTCTTTGGCGTAAAAAACGCCGCCAAAAAGGATTGATGGCTCCGTTTCTTCGTGTGTATGGGGGGCCTATTGACGCGCATAGTTTTAGCTCATATAATACCCCTTACGCACCCACAACAGGAGGCACCCTATGATTTTATATTTTTCCGCAACCGGCAATACAGAATTTATTGCCAAAGAACTTGCGAAACGCCTGGATGACGAATGTGTCAATCTTCTCGATCGTGTAAAAACGAATAACCACATTCCTCTTTATTCTCAAAAACCGTTTATCATCTGCGCTCCTGTCTATGTATGTGAAATGCCGATGTTTTTAAGTAAATACTTGAAAAAGCAGACATTCTCCGGAAGCAAAGATGTCTATTTTATTTTCACCAGCGGCGGATACTGCGGTATCTCCGGTGTTCTTGCAAAATCCATGTTTAAAAAGAAAGGCATGAACTGGCACGGATACGCAGAGTTCAAAATGCCGCGAAACTATGTTGCCAATGACCACTATCCGATGCAGCCGAAAGAGGAAGTTGAAAGAAGGATCAAAGATGCTTACCATCAGTTAGACAGTGTTGCTTCTTCGATCCGTTCCGGCGGAACCTTGACCGCCAGACACGTGCAGCTCTGGGAGGTCTTAGTCACAGTTCCTTTTACACCAATCTGGTGCAAGTATAAACTGACTGCAAAGGATTTTTATGTAAAAGACTCCTGCGTCGGATGCGGAAAATGTGCAAAACTCTGCCCACTCAACAATATTAAACTGGTGGACCAGAAGCCTGTATGGAACGATCAGTGTACACACTGCATGGCGTGTATCGGAAACTGCCCGACCGAGGCCATCGAATACGGTACGATCACGCAGACCAAAGAACCTTACAACTTCGGAAAATTCCGTTATGTTGTGGATGAATTAAAAAAATAACTACATAGAGAAAAGCCCACAGGAATGCATTCATTTCCCTGTGGACTTTTTCATATTTCTTATCTGCGTTTTTTCTTCATCTTGTAAAGCTCTTCTGTCGCCAGACGTGCTTTGGTTACAGAGACATCCGTCTTTGGGAAACAGAAATAGGAGAATTCATTGTCACCGATTCCGATCACATCTCCGATCTCATACCAATAATAATCCGAGTATAACGTGTGTGAAAATGTCGGAGACTGACTGTAATCCAGCTTTCCCCCTGCTCCCACCAAGTGGAATCCGTCCGGAGAATGAGTCAGATGACCGGTTCCGATCTTGCATACACCATCTAAATTGACCTGGATGAAAATATCAACGTCCGTATGTAATAGATATGTACCGTTTTCCAGTTCCTCACGCACACATGCTCTCTCCCACTGATACCAGTCCGGAATGTGCGGATACTCCGTTTCCCCCTCATTTGCAGCCAACTGTCCGTACTGGT
>JAZOVL010000043.1:0-3597 GCA_045658685.1 Pilosibacter sp. | reverse complement strand
GCTGACATGGAAGGACGAATGCAAGTGGAACATAAGGATCTGTGTGAGGCAATATCTTATGTGAGAATTCGAGAACAGTATTGGGGGCAGTAATACGATAGATGGAGAATGCGAAAGAAAAAGAGTATTTATTTATGCTGAGCCATGTGACCGGTTTGGGGACAATTTTGATCCGGCGATTAGGAGAGCATTTTGGATCATATGAAGCCGTCTGGAAGTGTGACAAGCGAGATTTGGCTAAAATACATATTTTGAATGAGAAAAGGCAGGATGCCTTTTGGGAGTGGCATAAAAAAGAAGAGGAGTTAAGAAAAGAATATGGATTGCTGGAAAAGAAACATATTCGTTATACAGCACATTTTGAAGAGGAATATCCGAAACGATTGCTTCCATACAGAGATTCACCGCTCGGGCTGTTTATAAAAGGAAATATTCCTGATGATCAGACTCCTGCAGCTGCCATTGTAGGTGCCAGAAACTGTACGGAATACGGAAGGCAGGCAGCAGAATACCTGGCTTATGAGTTGGCATCACACGGAATTCAGATTTTGAGTGGTCTGGCCTTAGGTGTGGACAAGGCGGCGCATGAGGGATGTCTCCGTGCGGAAGGAAATACTTTTGCGATTATGGGATGTGGTGTAAATATTTGTTATCCGAGAGAAAACTACCGATTGTATACAGAAATAGAAAAGAACGGAGGAGTTATAAGTGAATTTGTACCAGGAACGGCTCCGGCGGCCATGAACTTTCCAATGCGTAATCGAATCATCAGTGGTCTGTCGGATGTTGTGATCATTGCAGAGGCAAGGGAAAAAAGTGGCTCATTGATTACGGGGGACCTGGCGTTGGAACAGGGAAAGGAAGTCTTTGCACTTCCAGGAAGAATCAACGATCCACTCAGTGCAGGATGCAATCGCCTGTTACAGATGGGGGCTGCAGTATGCCTGGGTCCAAAAGATATACTGGATTTTTTTGGTGTAGTTACAAGCGGAACCGTAAGGGAAAATAAAAAATCAGAAAAGAGTCTTGCCAAGCGAGAAAAATTGGTGTATAGTTTCATAGATTCTCGCCCGAAATCTCTGGAGGAAATTGTTACTTTTTGCCAAATTCCAGTGGCGGATGTGTTAGAAAGCCTGATGACTTTAGAACTGTCCGGGTACATTCAGAGTTGTGGGAACCAAAATTATTGCAGAAAGATGTGAGGTTTTAGAATGGCGAACAGTCTTGTGATTGTGGAGTCTCCTGCAAAGGTTAAGACAATAAAGAAGTTTTTAGGCAGTACTTATGAAGTGGATGCATCCGGTGGCCATGTTCGTGATCTCCCAAAGAGTACTCTTGGAGTAGATGTGGAAAATGACTATGAACCGAAGTATATAACCATCCGCGGAAAAGGGGATGTTCTCGCCAAACTCAGAAAAGAAGTTAAAAAAGCAGATAAGATTTATCTGGCAACTGACCCAGACCGTGAAGGTGAAGCGATTTCCTGGCATTTGATGAAGGCACTGAAGCTGGATGAGGTCAAAGAAAAAAAAGTTTACCGAATCAGCTTCAATGAAATTACAAAAAATGCCGTAAAGGCATCTTTAAAAGCTCCGAGAGAGCTGGATATGAATCTTGTTGATGCACAGCAGACCAGACGTATCCTGGACCGTATGGTGGGATACAGTATCAGTCCGATCTTATGGGAGAAGGTAAAGCGTGGTCTTAGTGCAGGACGTGTGCAGTCAGTAGCGCTTCGCATGATCTGCGACAGAGAGGAAGAAATTGCAGCATTTATTCCAGAAGAATACTGGAGTCTGGAAGCACAGTTTAAGATGCCGGGAACTAAAAAGCCGATGATCGCAAAATTCCATAAAGACAAAAATGGCAAGAGTGATATCAGAAGCAGAGAAGAGCTTGATAGAATTCTCGAGTCCTTAAAAGGCGAACAATTTGTGGTATCCGAGATTAGACATGGCGAGAGAGTAAAAAAAGCTCCGATTCCGTTTACAACCAGCACCCTTCAGCAGGAAGCGTCCAAGGCGTTGAATTTTTCTACACAGAAGACCATGCGTCTGGCTCAGCAGTTATATGAAGGTGTTGAAGTAAAGGGACACGGAACCATTGGTTTAATCACATACCTTCGAACTGATTCTACCCGTGTATCAGAAGAGGCAGATAAGACTGCGAGAGAATTTATTTCCGAGCATTATGGAGACGGTTACGTTTCGGCACAAGATGCTGCAAAGAAAAACGCTGCAAAGATTCAGGATGCCCACGAGGCGATTCGTCCGACGAATATTGCGTTAACTCCGGTGAAAATAAAAGATTCTCTTGCAAGAGATCTGTTCCGCTTATATCAGTTGATCTGGAAACGTTTTGCTGCCAGCAGAATGGCTCCGGCTGTGTATGAAACAACTTCTGTGAAATTGACAGCGGGAGGCAGCTCTTTCACGATGAGTGCTTCCAGTTTAAAATTTGATGGTTTTATGTCTGTGTACACAGAAGCAGACGAGAAAGATGAGAAGAGCCAGAATCTGGCAAAAATTGAAATGGGTCAGGAAATGGAACTGGCAGATCTTGTTAGTGCACAGCACTTTACTCAGCCACCGGCACATTATACAGAGGCATCTCTTGTTAAGGCTATGGAAGAGCAGGGGATCGGCCGTCCGAGTACGTATGCTCCGACAATCACAACAATTCTTGCCAGAAGATATGTGGTAAAAGAGAATAAGAACATTTATGTGACGGAAATCGGTGAAGTCGTGAATCGAATTATGAAAGAGTGGTTTCCGAGCATTGTGGATCTTACATTTACCGCGAATTTAGAGTATCTTCTTGACAGTGTAGGAGACGGACAGATTGAATGGAAGACCGTAGTTCGCAATTTCTATCCGGACCTCATCGATGCAGTTCATGAGGCAAAGGAAAGTCTTGAAGCAGTACACATTGCAGACGAAGAGTCTGAAGAAGAATGTGAACTCTGCGGAAGAAAAATGGTGATCAAATATGGTCCGCATGGTAAATTCCTTGCATGTCCTGGATTTCCGGAATGTAAAAATACAAAGCCATATTTAGAAAAGACAGGAATTTCGTGCCCGAAATGTGGCAAAGAGATCATCATAAAGAAAACGAAGAAGGGTCGTAAGTATTTTGGCTGTGAAGCAAATCCGGATTGTGATTTTATGTCCTGGCAGAAACCAGTAATGGAGAAATGTCCGGACTGTGACGGCTACATGATCGAAAAGGGCAATAAAATAGCCTGTGCCAATGAACAATGTGGCTTTGTAAAAAACAAATAATATGTAAAGTATGAACAATTCATAAAGACTAAACAAAATGAAAGCGTCTAAAAATACCCATAATGGAGATTTTTAGACGCTTTTTATACATTATTTGAAAATATCCGAAAAAGTATTGATATTTTGAAATAATTGTGCTACAATTTACCTATCAAAAGAATTTTATTATACGATATCGTGAGGAAAGAGAGGTTTTCGGATAATGAGCGTTGAATTACTGGATAAAACCCGAAAAATAAATAAACTACTCCACAATAATAATTCGCACAAAGTTGTATTCAATGACATCTGTAAAGTGCTGAGCGAGATTTTATTA